>CAVJEL010000141.1:2979-4112 GCA_963648635.1 Ruminococcus intestinalis | reverse complement strand
AGCCCTAATTATTTTTTACATCTATGTTTGAAAGCCGGCCGATTTCGGCTATAATACATCCATATGCCATATGATGAAAGTAATATAAGGACACTGTCTAGCATAGAGCACATAAGACAGCGTCCGGGAATGTATATAGGAAGGCTGGGCAACGGCTCTCACCCCGATGACGGTATCTACATCCTCCTCAAGGAGGTAATCGACAACTCCATCGATGAATTCATGGAAGGACACGGCAGTCGTATTTCCGTGCGCCTCGAGGGAAGTATGTGCACCGTCCGCGACTACGGGCGTGGTATTCCTCTCAACAAGGTTGTCGAGTGCGTATCGGTAATCAACACAGGGGCGAAATACGACAACGAGGCCTTTCAATACTCCGTCGGTCTCAACGGAGTCGGAACCAAGGCTGTCAATGCACTTTCGTCATTCTTTGAAATTACATCATACAGAGACGGGGAGTATATGTATGCCCGTTTCAAGCGTGGAGTGCTCGAGAAGAAGAATAAGGGGAAGACAGACGAGCCGAACGGAACTCTCGTTTCCTTCATTCCCGATAACGACCCTTCAGTCTTCGGTGAATACACATACAACGAGGAGTTCATAACAGAGAGGCTTTGGAACTATGCCTACCTCAACAAAGGCCTTACCCTCGACTTCAACAAGAAGGTAATCCGGTCGCAGAACGGTCTTATGGACCTTGTTAAAAAGACTCTTGGTGACAGCGGGCTCTATCCTCTTATCAGCTTCAAAAACCAGCATCTTGAATTTGCATTCACACATACAGACGGCTACGGTGAGAAGTACCACTCCTATGTAAACGGACAGTACACATCCGACGGAGGAACCCACGAGGCGGCATTCAAGGAAGGTATACTCAAGGGAATCAACGAATACTACCATAAGTCCTGGGCAGCTCCCGAGATAAGGGACGGCATTGTTGCAACTGTTGCAATCAAAATCATGAACCCCGTCTTCGAGAGCCAGACGAAGAACAAGCTGGGAAATACAGATGTAAAAGGCTGGATAGTAAGTGAAGTCAAAGAGGCTGTCATCGATGCCTTGATGAAGAACAAGGAGACGGCAAAGAGCCTCGAAGAGAAGATTGTCAACAACGAGCGCGTTCATAAGGAAGA
>CAVJEL010000141.1:0-2372 GCA_963648635.1 Ruminococcus intestinalis | reverse complement strand
GAAAACATCAAACTCCTTCCCGTGACCTATGAAAACATTGCCGAGATAAAGAAGGACCTCACATTCTATATGGGCGACAACACTCCCACAAGGCGTGACTTTATAATGGAGAACTTGATCTGATGGCCAAAGCGGAAAAATTATATAAGGATTATTATCTTGAGTATGCCTCTTACGTTATAAGAGACAGGGCCATCCCCGATCTCCTTGACGGCTTCAAACCTGTCCAGAGGCGTATCATACACACACTTTTAAAGATAGATGACGGGCGTTTCAATAAGGTTGCAACGGTAGTCGGAGAGACAATGAAATACCATCCTCACGGGGATGCTTCTATATCAGATGCTCTCGTTCATATCGAGAACGACGGTCTCTTCATTGAGGGCCAGGGTAACTTCGGTAATATTTTAACAGGCGACAGTGCAGCAGCGGGACGATACATAGAGTGCCGTCTCAAGCCCTTTGCAAAGAAGGTCCTGTATTCACCTGAAATAACGGAGTACGTCGATACATATGACGGAAGAAACAAGGAGCCTGTAGTCTTCCAGGCGAAGGTTCCTGTTGTTGCAATTACCGGCACAAGCGGTATTGCCGTAGGTATGGCGACAAAGATTCTGCCTCATAACATAATTGAGGTTCTTGAGTGCCAGAAAAAGGCCCTGAGGGGTGAGGAATTTGAAATCTACCCCGATTTTCCCACGGGGGGAATAGTCGATGTCAGCCAATATGATGACGGGAGGGGCTCGGTTACAGTCAGGGCGAAGATAAATGCCTCCGACCCGAAGAAGGTTATAATCGAAGAGCTACCGCATGAAGTGACATCGTCTCAGCTTATCGAATCAATAAAGAAGGCCGACAGTAAGGGACAGCTGAAGATATCATCAATAACCGATTATACCGCAGAGAAGGCCAACATCGAGATAAATTGGCAGCGCGGCGTCTACTCGGAAGATATGGTTGACGTGTTATATGCAACAACGGACTGCCAGAAGAAGATATCACTCAATCCACTTGTAATCGTAGACGGACTCCCGAAGAGCATGGGAATAAGCGAGATGATTAAGTATCATGCGTCCCATCTCATTTCTGTTCTCAACGCCGAACTCGATATCGAGATCTCCCACCTGGAAGAAAAGCTCAGGGCACGCACCCTTGAGAGAATCTTCATCGAAGAGAGAATCTACAAGAAGATAGAGAATAAAGATACCCAGGATAAGGTTTATAAGGCAGTCAGAGACGGCTTTAAGGATTATGTAGAGGAACTCGGTGGAAAGGCTGTCACAGACGAAGACATCGAGATCCTCTTGAAGATACCAATCAGGCGAATCTCCCTCTTCGACATCGAAAAGAACAGAGAAGAAATCAGGACAATCAACGCATCAATCGAGGATTGCAACTACAAGAAGGCCCATATAGTCGAGTATGCAGAGGACTATCTGACGGAGCTTGAAGGGATGTTCTCCTCTGAGGAATACAAGCGTAAGACGGAAGTCGGCACTATCGAGAAGAAGACGGCAAAGGATGTTGCTGTGAGGAACCTCGATGTCAGGTACGACGGCGACACAGGTTATCTCGGAACCTCCGTAAAGGCCGGTGACAGCCTCTTGAAGGTCAGTCCGTTCGATAAGATTTTCTACATGAAGAACAACGGTGAGTACCGTGTAGTTTCGGTTGCTGACAAGATGTTTATCGGTAAAGAGGGTATTTCCTTCATAACGTGGGGAGAAAAGGACCTCGTTTCAAGTGAAATCTTTACGATTATCTACCGCGACAAGGCAATAGGAGAAGGAAAGATCTGGATGATCAAGCGCTTCCAGATTCCGTCCTTCATTTTAGATAAGACCTACCAGACAGTTCCTGAGACAGCAAAGATAAAGAAGATATGCCGCTACAAGAGTGCAATCATCGCTGTCAAGTACAAAGGTAAGTACAGGATAACCGAGGAAACCTTCCGCTTTGCAGATTTCAGAGTTCTCAAGAATCCATCAGGCGGCGGAAATAGGCTCACGACAAAGGAGCTCGAGAAGCTCACAATAAAGGAGACAAAGGACACGAAGACGAGTGCCGAGTCAGAGCCGATGCTCTTCAATCCTGACGGGGACAACAATGCTTAGTAAGGATAGGATACTTTATGAAGACAACCACCTCATAATCATCAACAAAAAGGTGGGAGAACTCGTGCAGGGCGATGAAAGCGGCGACAGGACTCTTGCCGACGATGTGAAGGAATACTTAAAAGTTACATATGATAAGAAAGGCAATGTCTACCTTGGAATTCCTCATAGACTCGACCGTCCGACAAGCGGGATTGTCGTATACGCAAAGACGGAGAAGGCCCTCGTGAGACTCTGCGAGATGTTCAGAGGCTCGGG
>CAVJEL010000140.1:0-4116 GCA_963648635.1 Ruminococcus intestinalis | reverse complement strand
TTTGTTTTCATCAATTCAGGCGCACCTCAATTTAGAGAAGATGAAGTCCGATAAAACTAGTGAAGACAACAACTTGATTTTATACCGGGGGGGGGTATCGTCAACCGTTGAGGAGATGTTTTTTTTCTTCTTAAATTATTTGTTTTCTGGTAAGGGATTAGGGGTACAAATAAAAATCTCCAGAGCTACCGGCCCTGGAGATTCCTATGAAGGAGTTTAACTTAGATTACAGTTCCATCAGGAATGATTGCATTCTTGTTGATGACGATGATGCCGTCATGGACTGAATACATCTCCCAGTCGCCGTCGGGTCGCTTGATGTTGTCGATTCCTATACGGCAGTTGGCTCCGATTCTGACGTTCTGGTCGATAATTGCCTTCTTGATGATTGTTGCCCTTCCGATTCCCATGTTAGGAATGCCGTTCTTGGCATTTTCGGCCTTTTCTTCTTCAGTCTCATATCTTGAAGCACCCATTGTATAGACGCCGTCAAGAGAAGCTCCGGCCTCGATGAATGTTCTGACACCGATGATTGAGTTCACGATGTAGGCATTTGTAATAATAGAACCTTCACTTGTGAGTGAGTTGGAGATGTTACAGAAGTTAGCCTTTGTTGCCGGGAGATGGCGGCGGTGTGTGTAAATCGGCATCTCTTCATCATAGAAGTTGAATGCAGGCTTATCTGCAGCAAGGTTGAGGTTAGCCTCATAGAATGCCTTGACTGTTCCGATGTCTTCCCAGTAATCATCGAAGAGGTAGGAAGCGACAGGCTTATACTTTATGATATCTGGAATGATTTCCTTACCGAAGTCTGTCTTATCGTTATTAAGGGCAGTTTCCATATCTCTAGCGTTGAAGATATAAATACCCATACTTGCGATGTACTCGTTCTTCTCTGTTCTCTTCTGTCCGAGCTGTTCCTTGAGTGTCTTCTCAGGGATGATGTAATCGGAGATATCAACATCCTTAGCAGGCTTTTCGTAGAACTTTGTAATCATACCGTTCTCGTCACAGCCCATGATACCCAGTCCTGTTGCTTCGCTGCGGCTGATCGGCTTTCCTGCGATTGTGAGGGTTGCGCCTGTTGCGATATGTCTCTCGAGCATCTTGTTGAAGTCCATTCTATAGAGCTGGTCACCGGAGAGGATTACATAGTAATCTGCATTCTGGTCTCTGAAGTGCTTGAGGTTCTTTCTTACAGCATCAGCTGTTCCCTGGTACCATGACTCTGAAGCATATGTCTGCTCAGCCGCAAGGATTTCAACGAATCCGCCTGAGAATGCATCGAAGTTGTAGGTGCTGGAAATATGGTTGTGAAGTGACGCACTGTTGAACTGTGTGAGGACATAAATCTGTCTGATGTCGCTGTTGATACAGTTGGATATTGGGATATCTACAAGGCGGTACTTACCTGCAAACGGAACTGCGGGTTTTGAACGGTCCATCGTGAGAGGATAAAGTCTTGTTCCTCTTCCTCCACCGAGTATGATTGCGACTACTTTCTTGTTGTTTAATTTCATGGAATTTCTCTCCCTTTTTTTATCTATTTTAATCGTTTTCTTTGTTAAATAAAGATAATGTTTTTTCTTCTTACGCTTTCTTTATCAAATCAGAGTAGAGTTTCTCATATTTGAGGGCAGACTGCTCCCAGGAAAAATCCTCACTCATACCTCTTCTCTGAACCTCTTTTCTCCTCTTCTCGTCGCTGTAGAGCACTATTGCCCTGTCGACGGATGAGACTATCTCGTCGGGGGTGAGACAGGAGAAGGCTATGCCGTTACCGTTTTCACATTCTATATCTCTCACGGTGTCTTTAAGCCCTCCCACGCTGTGAACAATAGGAATTGTCCCGTAGCGGAGTGAGTACATCTGGTTGAGGCCGCAGGGCTCATAGACCGACGGCATTAAGAAGAAGTCAGCGCCGGCTTCAAGAGCGTGCGACATCTCCTCGGAGAAGATAATCTTGACACTGAGGTTGTCGTATCTCGCCATGAGCGAACTCAATACTGAGATATATCTGCTGTCCCCGGTTCCTATAACGGCAACCTGGACATTCTTTTTAAGAATGCGCTCGAGTGCACATTCTCCTCCGTTGAGAAGGAGCTCGTCAAATCCCTTTTGGGACGCAAGACGGCTGATCAGAGCAATAAGAGGTACCGAGTCATCTTCCTTGAGGCCGAACTCTTTCTGGATAGCTCTCTTACATTCTTTTTTTCCTTCCATATTGTTGATGGAATAATTTGCCACTAGGAAAGGATCCTTTTCACTGTTCCACTTTTCTGTATCTATGCCATTGAGAATGCCGACAGTATCATTTTCTCTTGTTTTCAAAACATCCTCTAGCCCTGCGCCTGATTGAGAGGAAAGGATCTCCTTTGAGTAGGTTGGTGAAACAGTTGTGATCTTATCAGAGAGGGCGAGGGCAAGCGCCATCATATTTATGCTGCCACCTCTGAAAGCCTCCTTCGGTATGACAGATGATGAATAAACTGCATCAAAGGGAGAGAAGACTCCCTGGTATTCGAGGTTGTGGATTGTATAGACAGTTTTTGCACTCACCTTAAAAAACGATAGGTAGTGTGCCACAAACCCCGTTGTCCAGTCATGAGAATGGACAATATCCACCTTCATTCCCTTTGCCAGGATATAGAGTGCCACGGCCTTGCTGAAAGCCATGAAACGTGGGCAGTTATCGCTATAAGGCGTAAATGATGTGTCGCCGTAAATACCTTTGCGGGAGTTGAAGTACGGTATATTAAGTGCAGCATAGACAACGCCGTCCTCATCCTTCTCCAGAACCTCTGCTTTCTCGTTCTTTCCCAGCATTGGAATCTGGAATGAAAGGGCTTTCTTGAAGCCTGTTTTATCAATGAAAGAGTAAAGAGGCATGAATACAGTTACACTGTGCCCAAGAGAGTTGAGAGCTTTACTAAGAGCGCCCACAACATCTGCCAGTCCCCCCGACTTGGAAAAGGGGACAGTTTCGCTTGTTACCATCAAAATGTTCATGAGAATATTATCGACCCTCAATTGTTAAGCGGGCAAGTTAAAATTTCACAAAATTGCATTGTGCATATTTGAAGAGAGTGAACCCAGGAAGAGAGAAGAGTAGGAATTTATGTCATTTGTGTTCTTGTTGTGGAATACCCTAACACGGTCTTCCTGTTTCGATGTTCTATACAAAAGTAAGTTTTATGAGGCTACATCGTCTTCCGGCAGCTGGTAATGCTCAATTTATATGCTTACTAGAGCTGAAATACTTTGCCTCAATAGACAATTTGTATAGACTCTAAGTACACACATCAAGAGGGGATGTGACGCCAAAATGCTTCTGGAACATGTATTTCAAAATGAAGACAGTCATGCCGTTGGAATTTCTCAGGAGATAAAGACGGAAGGGAAGGACCATCTCATCAATAAAAGTGGAGAAGGCAATGTAATCTATCCTAAGGATGACCCGTGGGCTCAGGCAAGGAGCATAGTCGGAACATTTCCTGAAGATTTCATGTCTCACCGCAGTCAGCCAGATTATACAGACGAGAGAGAAGAATTCTGATGTACCTTCTCGTTCATCTACATTGAGAAAAACTTTCGACCTCGAATTTGAATAATAGGTTCCAAGCAAAGGAATTACCTGGAAAATCCTGAAAATAGTCTGCGACGTTGGCTTTCATTGAAGATTCTTAAGATTATAGGTGACTTGCCCTTGTTAAGTGCCACGGGATATCTTGCAGAACGGGCTGAAACATAATAATCTGGACTGGGCTATCCAAACGGAAGGCGACCAGCTTTGCTCTTGCCAAATCTTAATATAAGAGGAGGTAAGACATTGGAAACTTTAACAATAATTTCAATTGTTGTAGGAGTTATCGGTCTCGTTGTCGGTGTCGTTCAGATTATCCTGACTATCATCGAAAGCAACAAGAGCAAAAAAAATCGCCGTTAAGCTAGCAACTACCGGCGATATTATCTAATAATTCTCTGGCAAGAGCAAGCTGACCGCTTTCGGATAGCCTTTCTTTCACCAAATAAATAATAATCATGCTCTTGAGCTTCCGTCAATCCCCGTTTGCATCTATCTTTGTGACATCTTCAAATTTGAGTTTCGTAACACTC
>CAVJEL010000139.1:0-4155 GCA_963648635.1 Ruminococcus intestinalis | reverse complement strand
TTCCGGCTCATTACCCGTCCCGCTCCGTGCGGGGCGCTGAAGTTCCAGTCCTCGTTGCCTTTTCCTATGCATATGAGGGAACCGTCCCTCATATTTATGGGGATAAGTAGCTTTTCTCCCTTTTTTGCAGATACCGCGCCTTTTCTTAGAATCATGGAGTCGAGGTCGATGTAATTGTGGATGGTCGTGAATTCATCCCTCACCGAGAATTTCATTTTCGTCACTATCACATCGGCTATTGCCTTACGGTTGAGAGAAGCAAATTTCTGCGTTATGGCCATATCGAAAAGGTAGTCGTTCATCAATGCACCCGATACATATGCCAGTTCCTCCGGGACGGGAAGAGAGTCTGGATTCTTCCTCTTGAGTGCTTTGATAGTAGCCTGAATCTCCTTTTCCCTTCCTTCGGCTTTCATCTTCCTGATTAGCTCCTCAATCTGGGAGTTTGTACATCCCTTCAGTGCTTTGAGCCCCTCCTCCTGATAGTAGGACGCAACTTCAGTTCCGAGATGCCTGCTTCCGGAGTGGATTACAAGAAATAGCCTTCCTTCATCATCTTTATCGACCTCGATGAAGTGATTGCCTCCTCCGAGGGTGCCGAGGCTGTGCTGGGCATAGATATGTTTTATCCTATTGAAAGAGTGGAGGTGAGTGAGGTCAATCATTTCATTGTAAGGATGGCACTCCTCCCTTACACTCATCCCGAAAGGTATATTTTCTCTTATGGTATCGTCGAGCTTCTCGAAATCGACGCTCTTATCATCAAGCTCCACAACTTCCATTCCGCACCCTATGTCGACACCGACCATCGACGGCACAACCTTGTCGGTGATTGTCATTGTCGTCCCGATAGAACACCCCTTACCGGCATGAACATCACTCATCATGCGAATTTTCGAGGAAGAGAAAGCCTCCTCGTCACATAGAAGTTGAATCTGGCTCCTTGCTTTCGGGTCGAGAGTGTCAGAATATACTATAGCCGTGTTGTACTTACCTTTAATTTCAAGCATTGTCACCATCCTTTATTTCATTATAGTGACAGCCTTCTCTTTCTTTGTCGCCTCAAAGGCGAAATTCAGCTTTTTGATTTTGTACCGAGAAGGTTGGTGAGGGAGGCTATTGAGTCCTCGATTGAGTCCATATTGCCGAGGGTTAGTCCCTTTTTCTCGAGCATCTTCTTGAGCTTAGCCCCTTCCGTCATGTATAGCGGGTTATAAGAATATATGTCCCGGATCGACCCTGTTGACTTGACTTCCCCTTTCTCGAGGAGAATGACATCAGTTGCATAGGAAGCAACTTCTTCTGGGTTATGGGAGGTAAAGATAATTGTCTTACCCTCTTTATTGAGCTTTTTGAGGAGTGTAAATATTTCCGTCCGACTCTTCTCGTCGAGGCCCGATGAAATTTCGTCAAGAACGATTACATCAGGCTTGAGGGAGAGTATTCCGGCAGCTGCAACTTTTCTCTTCTCGCCTCCCGAGAGTGCGAATGGGCTTCTATTCCACTTATCCATGCCGATTTCTACATCCCTGAGTGCATTTTCGGCATCCTGGAGTGCTTCTTCCTTGCTCCTCCCCATTGCGAGGGGGCCGAATGCGACATCGAGGAGGACGGTCTTCTCGAAGAGTTGACTCTCGGGGTATTGGAAGACAAGGCCCACCTTTTGTCTCAGCTTCTTTCTGTCGTAGTCCTTTCTGTTTATATCTTTCCCGTTGACGAGCACCTTTCCCTCGCTCGGGGACTTCAGGGCATTGAGAAGCCTTAGAAGTGTGCTTTTCCCGCTTCCGCTTTCACCAACTATCGCCGTCATCGACCCGCTTTTGATTGTAATGTTAATATTCCTTAATGCTTCTTTCGTGCTTCCCGGGTAGAGGTAGGAGACGTTTTCGAGTTTTATATCCATAGCTTCACCTCCAGGAAGTAAGAAAGGATGGCATAACTAATCACGATTAAGTAGGCTACACAGTCCTTATATGAGTAGTGAAGTGGATAGAGATTGGTGCTTCCTCTTTTATTGAAGCCCCTTCCGTCCATTGATAGGGCAAGTTCATCAGCCCTCTTGTAGGCTGAAACAAAGAGAGGGACAAGAAGGGGAAGAACTACCTTCGCTTTTTTTATGAGGCCTTTCTCTTCAAACGAGCACCCTCTGCTTTTCTGGGCCTCCACAACACGCTCGGCCTCTTGAGAAAGAATCGGGATGAAACTGAAGGCTATCATCACGATGGTTGAGAGGATATGTATAGGCTTTTTTAATATTCCCTTTCCAAGCATCTTCTCCATTCCTTTCGATATCTCGCCCGGCCTTGTCGTCAGGGTAAAAAGCGAGGAGGCAAGAACAGTCAGCGAGAAGCGGATAACCATGGTGAAGGCTTTTCTCATTGCATTATCCTCAAGAAGTACTATCAAGAGGGCAAAGAAAGAGGAGAGAAGAACTGTTCTACCAAGTCCCTTGATAATGTACTTCAATGGAACACGGGTAAGAAGGGCAATAAGTGCGATTGAAAGAAAAGCAAAGGCGAAAAATGAGAGAGACGAGAAGTAGAAAAGGGAGATTATGTAGATAACAAGTCCCACACCCTTAACTCTCGGGTCGAGGGAGTGTATGGGGCTTTTAGAGCTGTAGTAACGACCGAGGGTTATCTCAAACATGCTCTAACCTCTCAAGTATTCTCTTTTCTAATTGATTCAATGTCAGAGAGTTCTCCAGTCCCAGCCTCCACGCGACCCCAACGGAATATGGAACAGTGAGATTGTTTTGAGTGAGATTGTCATATGTCAGCACCTCTTCAGGCTTACCGCTTTTAATAACAGTGCCGTTATTGAGAATATAGATTCTATCTGAAAAGATAGTCTCCTCGGTGTGGTGTGTGATGTAAATAACGGCCGTTTTCTTTTCACGGCACTCATTAAGAAGAAACTTCAGTATATTACCCGCTGATTTACTATCGAGCATGCTGCTCGCTTCGTCGAGAACAAGGATATCGGGGTGGAGTGCCAGAGCCGAGGCTATTGCTTCCTTCTGCTTCTCGCCTCCCGAGAGGTTATGAGGGGAGAGATGGCGTTTCTCGTAGAGTCCGACTCTCTTGAGGGCATCGTCAACGCGCTCTCTTATTTCATTTTGTGGTAAGTTGAGATTCTCCGGCCCGAATGCCACATCCTCCTCGACTGTTTCCCCGATAATCTGGTTATCTGGATTCTGGAAGACTATTCTTACTTTTTCCCGCCTTTCTTCGGGAGTGAGACTGACTTTTCCCCCGCTTTCTTTTTTGAGCCCTGCAAGGATCAGCGCCAAAGTGCTTTTGCCACTCCCGTTGGGACCGAGCACGGAGATGAACTGGCCTTCTTTGATTGAGAGCGAGATGTTTTCGAGAGCCTTATTCTCTCTCCCGGGGTATTGATAGGATAGTGACGATACCTCTATCAGAGCCATCAGGTGTTGTCTTTCTCCTTGATTGTAAGGAATTTACTTGTTGCAAAGAGTCCTGCTATGCATAAGACTCCTATTAAAAGCTGCCACATAGCCCATTCCCTTATAACGAGTTCGCGCGTAAATGCAATCATCAATATTTCAATTATTGACTTCAAATTCTGGAGATTAAGTACATATATGAGCTCGATTACGATGATAACCAGGGCAACATAATTAATAAGGTCCTTGAGCCCAGTTGCACTGTCAGTGAGTATATCTTTAAAGTATCCGGGGATATGTACGGCAGACAAAATAATTCCGGCAACAAGGATGATGGAGAGCGCTGCTTCCAGAATTGTTGTGATTAAGTGTATGATGCGCTGGAAGCGTCCCATAGCGCTTGATGTTTCGAAGAAATTCGGGGAGAAGTCACCATTTTTCTGCCCCTTTATGAATGAGTTCAACTCACTTGAATGATTAGCCATTAAGAAACCTCTTTTGTGTTTGTTATTATAGTCTTTAACAGGATTATGTATCTAGTAGGATGTAAGAGCCCCTCTCTCCTTTTCTTCATCCATCCTCTTCAAGAGGGCCGATGTTACAGTGCCGATTAAAAAGCCCGTAATTGCGCCGGAGAGTACCAGAAACGGGAGGTAATAGATAAGAGCTGTGCTCTTCACAATCAGCATCGCTACAGTGAGCTGCGCTGTGTTATGTAATACGCCCCCGACTGTGCTTACGGCCAC
>CAVJEL010000138.1:0-4233 GCA_963648635.1 Ruminococcus intestinalis | reverse complement strand
AAGAACATCATAGATATAAAGGTCGCCGAGCTCGTCTATATGCATGAATACTTCTATTTCTTTAAAATCTCAGGAAGGTCTCTGCGCTTTTTATCCGGTAGCCTGCTTTGGAAGACAGGAAACAGTGTGGTGCTTTCATACTTCTTGTCTAACGGAAAAGATTCAAGTCCATTCCAACCGTCACTCATGGCACTTTTATATTCGTTGCAGTACTCAAACGAGAATCCAGTCTCTGTTCTTGACAATTTCCCAATGATATAACTTCTTTTAGTCCTGGGACTCTTCCAAATGACATATAAACAATCGCACTTACTCAACATTCTTTCAGTTGAACCTTATCTCCAGAAATTTGTGCTTTGTGAGCCAGGAGTTTCTTTCTAGCAAGTGGAAGACGGAAAGAAAAAAAATGATAATCCCACGTTTACCCGTACACCCCGCTATTGCTGCCGAGGAGGTCATCGCTTTTCATTGTGTTTCACATCTTTTCAAAAAGCACTCTACAGCGTTTCTTATAGAAGGCTATGCCGTATGCCAGAATATCGTCACGACCTTCCTCTCTGAGGTGCTCGTCATATCTTCGATCCCGAATCTGCTTTAAGGCGCCCTCACTCATCTTTTCAAGCTCGTTAATGCTCCCGGCACTCTTAACCTCAATAACAAGTCCCTGGTTTATGTCATCAGTTTCAACAAGAAGGTCTGCAAACCCTTCACCTGACTCCTTATTAGACTGAACTCCCCACTCTCCGTTTCCAATCAATATGCCGAGAAGAAAGGCATGATAGAATTTCTCCTTCTCCCTTTCGTCTCCCTTCGGGTCAAGCACGCTGATTGTCTTCATCATTATCTTATTCAAGACGTCTTCTATAGTTGAAGAGTCCCCTTCTCTGAATGCTTTCCATAATGGCTCAAGAGTTTTCTTGTCTTTTTGAATTGTTTCTTTAAACCAGTCCCTTATCTGGGTTATATAGACTTCCCTTACCTCTTTATTTGGGATAATGAGCTTATATACTCCCTCTTTAGGCTTTTCAGAGAGCGTTAGGTATCCTGTGGTAAACAAGACGCTCCATACATTATCAATAGTATTGTCTATCTCATCGTATGTTAATTCCAGGCGGACATTCTTCTCGATTGCTTCCCCGTTGATTAACCTTTCAATCTCATCTCTTGTAGATTTATCTGCTTTGGTGACAAAGCGCTTCACAAGAGCATTGCCACTTGAGTTTATCCAGTATGACTGTGGTTGACTCTCAGAATTTACTCTCAGCCTTGACACATGGTTGATTACATCCCATGGGCAGTATATATCGGCATCTCCAAAGTGGTATCCATCATACCACTCTTTGGTTTCTTTCATATTCACTTCAAGGCCATAAGAAGTAAGCATTAACTCTACTTCTCTATCAGTGAATCCAAACTCTTCATCATAAAGAGGGTCTACTATCGACAATACATTGAAATTGTTAAGACCAGTGAATATACTTTCCTTCGAGATACGGAGACACCCCGTAAGCACTGCAAACTGCAGATACTCGTTTGTCTTAAGTGCAGCGCCGAACATGTCCCTGATAAGAGATACCATTTCCTTATAGTATCCATTCTGGAATGCCTTATCTAAAGGTACATCATATTCATCAATCAAGATAATAGCTTTCTGGCCGTAATGCTTATACAAAAGCTCAGATAAGGTTTTGAATGCTTTGTAAAGCACATCATCAGCCATAGAAAATCTGCCGTTTTCCAGAGTTATAATTGCCTGATAACGCGCTTTATCTTCGTTTGACAATCTGCTACTGTCCAACAAAAAACTATGCTTACTAGCCTCCGTTCCAACAATATCTATGAATTTTCTCTTAGCATCCTCACTCGTTAAACCCTCTACCCCTTTGAGTGTAACGAAAATAACAGGATATTTACCAAAGTACTCATTAAAAAGCTTTTCATTTTGAGCTATATATAGGCCGTCAAAGAGGCTCTTGTCTGCTCCGACTTCAAAGAAGGCCTTGAGCATGCTCATGTTGAGCGTCTTGCCGAAACGGCGTGGTCTTGTGAAGAGGCTAACCTCACTCCAGTTATTAAGGAGCTGTTCTATCAGGGCTGTCTTATCAACATAATAGAAGCCCTCACGGCGAAGCTTCTTGAAGTCGTCAATTCCTACAGGAAGTTTCAAACTCTCATTCATCATCCGACGCACCTCCTTAAAAGATTTTCAAAATGCCCCAGACGTTATCTCAGCAGTAATAATTTATAACTCCAAACTTTTTATACCAAAGGCTTTCAATTTCTTTGTGCCTTGCTTCAATTATATCCATGATTATGTTGAGTTTTGAAACGGGGATTCGTGAGGCATTATTAGCAAGCAAGGCTCCGCCCTTCTTTGTAATCCATATTTTGTTCCGTTTGCGCTTGGTATGCCTTCCGCAACATGAACATGAATTGGCTCGAGAGGATTACTTTCATTGAGCGAAAAGTGAACAATATAACCCCCGATTTAAAAAACCTGAGGCATTATCGAACCCTCCTTCCCTTCGAAGTCTAATTATTATATGAGACACAGATTCCCGAAGTTCCTGGAATCTGAGTATATCGCCCTCATCAAATCCGTGTATGTTCTTCCAAGTATATTCCGGGAGAATACACTCGGCTGAAGAAAACCCGCCTGTTACAGGCTTTTCAATCTCAACCCTGACCTTTTCCATACCATCTTCAATGTAGCTTTCTGAATGTACGATTTCGGTACCATCATCCATTGTCATAAACGGATAAAGCATCTTCACTCCTCGTCGTGGAATTATAAAATAAAATGGCTATCTCTTCATTGTCCTCGTCAAAATCATAGCCGTCAGCTATGTATTTCTCGCCGTTGAACAATCCAAGTTTGATAGAGCCTGTCTTATTCTCATCTGCAACTGTATGTTTCTTCGTTTTCATATACTTATCCCGAGCTGAAAGAAATCATCCCGAATGTAAAAAAAAACTCCTTCTCAATATGTTTCTCATCAGGGAAAAACACAACCTCATACACTTATATTACGCCATGTTAAGGCAATGAACTCACTTGCATTCCCAACCCATCAAAGAGCACAAGTAGAAAGATTTGATTAAATCTCACTCATGAATTATCTTCATGATACTTTCAAAGAGGCTCTTTGAGATATAACGTCCTGACTTCTCTATTTTTAACAAAGCCTGTTCAATATCCGACACAGACAGGATTCCAGTTTTATAAGCACGAATAAGTACGCCCATACTCCCGGAAACCGGTAGGTTCATATTCTGAGCAACTTTTCTTCCCGCCTCTTCATCCATGAGGAGGATATCGGCATTGTTTTCATCGGCATACAGAATTGCTTCGGATTCCCCCCTATCAAGTCCTGTTGCTCTTTGAAGGACATCTACAGATTTTTCGTCCTTTACTTTTACAACCTTTATAAAAGCACTCATCTTTATGAGGCCTGCTTCCTCACTGTAACTCTCATTGGAAGTAAGCTCCTGATAAACTGTTTCGGGAATAAGAACTTCCCCGAACAACGGCTGAAGAACAAACAGAACATCAGCCTTCATAAGCGTAATGACAGGTGTTGAATCAGAGACAACAATCATATACTTTTCTTAAAAAGGTCATCCAGTGTCTTTAAATCTGACAGTAACTCATCTTCACTTTGATCAAGATACGGAATACCCATAGAAGAATAAAGATCTATCAAATCCCTTTTTCTAATTCCAAGAATCTCAGCAACCCTTCCATGAGAAACTGTTTGATTCTTAATGAAGGGATACAACATCATCGCACCCTGGACAAGCTTCATTTTCTTATCATCAGAAAAAAGGTAAGGAAGAACAGCCTCAGGAACTGATAAATTTACAGATACATTTTTCATACGCTTCCTCCTTTAGAAATCTAAACTAATTCTAATATCCAGTAATCGTAAAAGCAAGACAACAGACAAAACGACTAAACCTGTATTGCCAAGTTGTAGTTTTTTGCACACATATGCCAATGAATGAAAGTTCAGCAATTGTTTCTTGTCTAGAAAACCAAAGTGATGATCCCACGTTTACCCGTACACCCCGCTAACAAGACGCAGGGAGCTCATCACTTTGTACTTTCACTATTCACATGCTTTTAGAAAGACTCAAGAATCTACTTTCCGCTCGCTATTGCTTTGCTGTTGATTGTTTCGGGCTCGACATAGGTCGGAACAGCACCCCTTAAAATAAGTTTTGCCTCCTCTG
>CAVJEL010000137.1:0-4262 GCA_963648635.1 Ruminococcus intestinalis | reverse complement strand
TGGGTATATTCTATGTCTATCGCGCCTTGTTACTAACATAATTTATTGTAGCATCTATAGTTGAATAAGGCTAGCCTTAAGGTGTTGATTTTGCTATTATTTTCTTAAATCGGGCTTACATCCCCGGAGTAAACTCAGGGGTTTTACGCCCTGGGATAAAAACGATAAGGGAAAAGAGAGATCAAAACAAGGATTGTATAGCGCTAAGTACCTCAAAAAAGATAGTTAGCGCTAAAGAATCGCACCCTCCTCAAGTTTTATCTCCCTCTAGAGCTTTGCCATTCCGTACACATTTTCCCCTTTCTCTATTGCTAAAAGATTGGATATCGGTATAAATATCGGGTGTATGAAAACCAGCATAAAAGAGAATTACAACATCACCATCAAAGCATGCTTTGTTGCTTATATAATCCAGGCCATAGTCAACAATTTCATCTCGCTCTTATTTGTAATCTACCAGCGTGATTACGGTATGCCACTATCTCAGATTACCCTCCTTATTACGATAAATTTCACTCTACAGCTGGTTATCGACTCTCTGTCGGCAGTCTTTATCGATAAGATCGGATATCGTACCTCGATAATAATCGCACATGCAGCATCGGCTCTCGGCCTTGTGCTTTTGTCTTTCCTTCCCGACGTTATGCCATCACATTTCTGGGGCCTTCTTATTGCCGTTTCGGTATACGCTGTAGGAGGAGGACTCGTTGAAGTTTTGATATCTCCTATAGTTGAAGCATGCCCGACAGATAATAAGGAAAGCGTAATGAGCCTCCTCCATTCCTTCTATAACTGGGGAAGCGCTTTCGTCATCATATTTACAACTCTATTCTTGAAGGTATTCGGTTCCGGAAGCTGGAAAACACTTGCTCTTTTATGGGCTCTTATTCCCATTCTCAACGGCATTCTCTTTACACAGGTTCCTATTGCCACCCTTGTAGAAGACGAAAGAGGTGGAATGAAGATTAAGGAACTGTTGAGAGACAAAATGTTCTGGATATTCGCCTTCATGATGCTAGCTGCCGGAGCAAGTGAACACTCCGTCGGACAGTGGGCAAGCACAATAGCTGAAAAGGGCCTTAACATATCGAAAACACTTGGCGATTTGTTGGGGCCTGCGCTCTTTGCCCTGGCACAGGGCACGGCAAGGCTTACCTACGCAAAACACAGCAACAAGATTAAGCTTGAGAATGCGATGCTATTTTCCGCTGTTCTCTGCGTTATCTCATACCTAATTCTTATTCTTTCTCCCTCTCCAGTACTCTCACTTGTCGGCATGGCAATGATAGGATTTGCCGTCGGTGTTATGTGGCCGGGAACATTCTCCCTTTCTTCAAAGAAGCTCACAAGAGGAGGAACAGCAATGTTTGCACTTCTCGCCCTCTTTGGTGATATGGGATGCTCAACAGGCCCCACTGTTGCAGGCTTTGTTGCCTCCAGCATGGGAGAAGACCTCAAGAAGGGAGTAACAGCTTCCCTTATCTTCCCTTCTCTTATGATAATCATGATCCTCATCATCCTTAAGACAGAAAAGAAGAAAGACTCAAATACCTAATACGAGGAAGACAATTGAGACGACAAAGAGGATAAAGCTCAGAATCTTCATGAGAAAATTGAGGAAGTTCCATCCTGCAGCCTTCAAGGTCGAGTTCGTGATATGTACAACCGAAGATACAAAGAAAAGGAAAATGCTAATAATCAATAGAATAACGCCCATGACAGTCTCCCTCCATACTCATCAAGTCTTATCTCTTTCAGTATAAAGGAAAATCATCACTCTTCCACTATCTTTTTGTATGTAAAACAAAAGCAGAAATTATCACTTGTCAATTAACTATACTGTAATCAGACTGAGGGCAACGGCTCGAAGTCGACGGAGGGGAGGTCATGCTCCTCTTTTTCAAGGAACATCAGCATATATACGGGAAGATATGTTATGCCGTTTTCCTTCTTGACGTTAAACCCGGAAAGAACAACGGCATCTTCAATACCGTACTGTCCCTTCATCATCGCCAGATTGTTAAGTGCACAATGCCTCTGAAAGTCTTCCCTCTTTTCACTTCTATCGGAAGGACCTTTCCCTTGCATTCAACAACAAAATCTATCTCGCCATGTTTCTTGGAGTTGTAATAATACGGGGTAAAACCGTGGGCATAGAGTTCCATTGCTACGGCATTCTCAAATATAGCGCCGAAGTTGACATCTGAGTGCGTGAGGATCATCGCCCTTCTTGTCTCCTCTCCGAGCATATATGAGAGAAGACCCACATCTGAGAGAAACAGTTCTTCTCATTGAGAAGTAAAGGCATCGATGGATAAACCACGGTATATACAGGAAGTGCAACACCGGCATAAGTGAGCCACATGAAGCTACAAAAAGTCATATGTCTCATTAATCGGTGAAAAGTGGACAAACACAAAAACACTTTTCTTTCATTTTCTTGCTTTGTCGTTATCAAGGCCACAGAATCAATCAACATTGTTCTCTTCTATTGAAACGCATCGAGCCAAATCTTCTGATAGTAATCCCTTTATCCTGACGCCGTACTTCTTTAATGCACATTCATTCCCAACAACAATTTCATTGTATTTTTTCTCGGCCTTCTGTTTTCTTAAAACAAGGTCCATAGCACCGGCTTTACTTTGATCCAACCTTTTCCCTCGTAGCAATGTCATCGGCTTAGACCGATCTTTGCATGTAAAGCCAAGCGTAAAAGTACACCCTTCCACCGCAAAAGAGCATTTGATAGCATTCTTATGAAAACCTTCCTCAACAGTAGAATTTGCCGAGAATACATTACTGATATCTGACAGAACTCGTATTTTTTCTCGAACTGCACCCTTCACTTCAGACTCACTATGGCCGTTTTTCTCAAATCTGAAATCATCCTCTGACAAAGTACCCTCATAGCATCTATTAAAAAAATCGGATGCCTTTATATCTGTTTCCACACCTGTCAAATGCTTATAATTGTCTTCATGTCCTTGAATTATATAATACTCTGCCTTAGCGAACACATCGGAGCAGAGCAAATAATCATAATCCACAAATAGTTCTTTATATATCCGGGAGCATTTGATTGCTTCTTCTTTTACTCTTGTCTTAAAACTTTTTTGTTCTGCCATTTCTTTTATAAAAAAGAAGGAGTAGCAATACACCGCTCCTTCTAATATTTTTCACAGTTTACTCTGCTCTCGGATGGGTTTTCAGTCTCCATCCCGACCGCTCGAACAGGTTTAATGTCTCTGTTCCGACATAAACGCACCAGCGTCTATAAACTTATGAATTAATGGAATCCAATTACCCATTCCCTAGCTTGAATTTAACCCAATTCTACCCATCCGTCAAGACATTTTAAGAAGACAGACAAGCGGGAATACACTGAGGTAGTCAAACCGAAGGTAGTGGCTCGAAGTCGACGGAGGGGAGGTCATGCTCCTCTTTTTCAAGGAACATCAGCATATATACGGGAAGATATGTTATGCCGTTTTCCTTCTTGACGTTAAACCCGGAAAGAACAACGGCATCCTCAATACCGTACTGTCCTTTCATTATCGTCAAATTGTTAAGAGCACAGTGCCTCTGATATGTCTTCCCGCTTTTCACTTCTATCGGAAGAACCTTTCCTTTGTATTCAACAACAAAGTCTATCTCCCCGTGCTTCTTTGAGTTGTAATAATACGGGGTGAAACCGTGAGCAAAGAGCTCCATAGCCACGGCATTCTCAAATATGGCGCCGAAGTTGACATCTGAGTGCGTGAGAATCATCGCCCTTCTTGTCTCCTCCCCAAGCATATAGGAAAGAAGCCCGACATCCGAAAGAAAGAGTTTGAAGAGGCTGTTCTTCTCATTGAGGAGTAACGGCATCGACGGAGACACCACGTTATATACAGGAAGTGCAACACCGGCATAAGTGAGCCACATGAAGCTATCAAAGCTCTTATCAAAGATGAAACCTTTTTTGACTGACGCATATTTGAATCTCTTATTCGGGTTCATCAATTCCCCCGGGATTCTATCGTATATACTTCTCAGATAGAGCTTCTTGTTTTCCTCTTCATACTTTGAGAAGTCATCCTTGTACTGGTCTATAATTCCCTCCTGTATAAGGGCGACTTCGCTTAGGTCATGTTTTTCCTTAAAGGAGGCTACGGCATCAGGCATACCACCGACAACAAGGTAGTAATAATACCTCTTCATAATCTCACTGTGGATATATTCATCAAGAGGAGAAAGGGTATCGAAAGAGGACTTGAGCTTTG
>CAVJEL010000136.1:0-4272 GCA_963648635.1 Ruminococcus intestinalis | reverse complement strand
ATCCCCGTTTGCATCTATCTTTGTGACATCTTCAAATTTGAGTTTCGTAACACTCACTCTCCGAGGCTCTGGATGTACTCGTCGGCACTGTGGCTGGCCTTTGCTCCGTCGGAAGCTGCTGTCACAACCTGTCTGAATGTCGTTGTTGTAACATCGCCTGCTGCAAAGATTCCGGGAACTGAAGTTCGCTGTGCCCCGTCTGTCTTTATAAAGCCGTTATCCATCTCAAGAAGGGGTGCGATAAAACTCGAGGCTGGGGAGAGTCCGATGAAAACAAAGACGCCGTCACACTCAATTCTTTCGCCGTTCGAAAGAAGAACTGCATTCACTTCCTTTCCGTCTCCCTCTATTTCATTGACTGAGGCATTGAGAACAAGAGAAATATTATCCTTCTTTTCAACCCTATCCTGTAGAACCTTTACTCCTCTAAGAGTACTGCGTCGGTGTACTATGACAACTTCCTTGCATAGTGTTGATAAATAAAGTGCATCGGAGAGGGCAGTATCACCACCACCGACAACGACAACCTTCTTTTCTTTGAAGAATGGACCATCGCAGGTTGCACAGTAGCTGACACCTTTTCCTCTGTATTCCTTTTCGCCTTTTACCCCGAGCGTCTTGTGCTCCGAGCCAGTAGCGACAATTACTGCTTTCGATACTATCTCGCCCTCATCTGTCTGGGTGTAGAAACGATTGTTCTCTTTTCTTATGGATAGTGCCCTCATGTATTCAATCTTTGCACCGAACTCCTCTGCCTGCTTCTCCATCTCCTCCGAGAGTACATAACCGCTGACTTTTCCCCGTCCCGGATAGTTCTCTATCTCGTTGATGAATAATAGCTCGCCTCCCGGCCCCATCGGGTCGATTATGAGTGTGGAGTAGCCGCTACGAGCTGAGTATTCTCCACTCGAGAGTCCTGCCGGTCCTGCTCCTATGATAAGAACATCACTTTCCACAGTTCTCCTCCTCAGTCTTTTTCAAGAGCATCTCCTCGGCGTCGCTTCGCCTTATGTATACCGGTCCTTCTCCGATGTCGTCTCCACCCTTTTCGGCGTATATTTTGCAACCGAGTTCTATTAAGGCCTTCGAGAGGTTTCTCGGAGAGTCGTAGTCAAGAATGAAGAGATGGGAAGGGGAATACTCCTGGGCTTTATTATAGAAGGAAAGTGCATCGGGCCCTGTAAAGAGTACGTTTTCTCCCAGTTTCTTTGCTTTCTCGATAATCTCTTCCGTCTTCTCGTCCCTGTCGGAGATAATTACCTCTCCGTTTTTTGTAAGGCGATAGTAATATCTCATCTTCTTGGCGTCGATAAGAGACAGGACATATCCCGGATACAGTTTTTCGACTGTCCTCTCAATTGCCTCGAGTGTTGGAACACTTACGAGCGGTATATCGAGTGCAAGCGCAATACCCTTGAAGAGGGAGAGCGTAATCCTCAGGCCTGTAAACGACCCCGGGCCCTTTGTACATATGAGTAAATCAAGGTCCTTGAGTTCAAGCTCTGCTCTTTTGAGCATTGTCTTTATTTCGCCCATCAGGTTTTCGCTTGGGGAGAAGCCTCCCGAGACCTGCCTTTCTTCGTAGCTCTTATCTGTTTTGAGAGCTAGGGAGAGAATACTTGTTGATGTATCTGCAGAAAGAATGTTCATACTTCAAGTCCTTTGATTGTAATTTTACGCGTCAAATCGTCGTTGATTGTTATATCAATATAAATCGTGGAAGGGGGAAGCATTGAGTCTATCTTTTCTGACCACTCTATGAGACTTATGCCGTCGGGGTATAAGAACTCTTCTCCTCCCATCGACTCAAACTCGTCCTCACCGCTGAGGCGGTAGATGTCTAAATGGTAGAGTTTTTCCCGGCCATCATATTCCTGCACGAGTGTGAATGTCGGGCTTACGATAGCCTCTGTTATGCCGAGCGCCCTGGCAATTCCCTTTGCAAGCACTGTCTTTCCAGCCCCGAGGAAGCCACGTAAAGATACAACATCACCTTTTTTCAGCTTTTCGCCGATTTTTCTTCCGAGATCTTCAGTCTCGGAGACATCTTTTGTCTCAATTATCATTTCCGTCCTTCCCGCAATTGCACACTACTTCATCGTCACCTTTTTCGAAGCTCTTGAAGAGATTGTCCTTGATACTCTCGCCGTTTTTCTCTTCATCGCCTTTCACTATCTCTTCGTGTATGATTTCTCCGATTTTGTCGCCTGTTTCTTTTTCGTACTTCTTGATTAGTGCATCAAGAATAGCGTCGTTACCTGATGTAAAGCGTGCCTTCTCAAGGTATTTACGTGCCTTGTCCCAGTCATTTCTTTCAAGCTCAAGGTAGGAGAGGTTTGTTAATACCGTCAGATTTTCTTCGTCGTTATCGAGTGCCGTCTCGAAGTATATTTCCGCGAGGTCGCTGTTTCCTTCCTTGAGCGCACAGAGCCCGAGCTCGTTATATATCTCGCTATTGCTCTCTCCGAGTTCTATGCACTTTAAGAAGCACTCTGTTGCCTCTTTATAATTTTCCTTTATCCTCAGTGCCCATCCCTTAAGGAAATAGCCGTTCCAGATTTTAGGATTTTTCTTGATGAAGAGCTCGATAATTGGGAGGGCTTTGTCGCTCTCGCCGAGGGATAGAAAGTCATAAGCCTCCTCTATCTTCTCTTGGTTCTCAAGCTTGAAAGATGTCTCCTCGAGTAGTTTCTTCATCTCTTCTTTTCTCTCGCCTTCTTCGGCGACCGATAGGTAGCGCTTTATGTATTCCACTGCCTCCTCGAGCTCAGCCATGTATGCGAGAAATGATGCTGTTTCATATAAGAGTTCTTCGTTCTCCCCGAACTTTTCAAGTCCATCAAGGAGTGTTTCCTTTGCCTTCTTTATATATTCTCTGTTGTCCTCGCCTTTCTTTGCTGCATCAGCTGCCATATATGAGTAGAGCGTTGCGAGGTTTATGCATGACGCGCTCTGTGGCAAGAGATGATAAACAGCCTTGAAGAGTAGGGAGGCAAAGTCATACTCACCCTTTTGCTCCTTAGCAATCGCTGCCTGATTGAGTTTTACTGGGATATCTGGATCAAGGGCTGTGATAAACTTCTTGTAATATGGTGTATTTATGTTCTTCTCATCCTCTGCAACAACTGTGATGAGGCCACTCATGAGATTCTCGACTGTGTAATCATCTTTCTCGAGCTTTTCTTTATTATCGGGAATAGAGAAGGGAACTTTGATAGATGTATCTATCTTCATTGTTCCGAGGTCGAGGGAGAGAGAGGAGGGGAGTGTGATGTATGTAATCTTATCTAAACTGTTCATAGAGTAGATTATAGATACAAAACAAAAAAAATCCTATAGAAAACAGGCAATCGTCGACTCTTGAACAATAGTTCAAGGGGGAGTCCTTGTTCGCTTGCGTTCTGTACCCTGTATTACCTGTTACGGCGGGTGCAATGCAGGCAGAAGCTATCCCAGACTCCGAATTTATAGGTTTGAGCCAAGAGGTGCTTGATTGCGTTCCTATAGGTTACACATATTCTACAGGGTTTCTAAGCGTTGTGGTAGTTTTTTTCAGAAAAAAAATGGAGGCGCTAACCTCCATTCTGTAATTAGGACTATTAGAAGTCGAAGTCGACATCGTCCGCATTTCCATGACTGAGCTCTTCAGCCTGAGCAATATCTGCACTCTGCTCTTCATCCTCGATGAAGTCTGTGCTCTCGAGCTCTTCGATGGATTTGCCGACTGAAAGCGATATAGCCTGAGCGCTCTCAGATATCTTGTCGATGAGATCCTGAAGTTCTTCATTGTGGGTCTCAACGAGAAGGAGTCTCTTTTTTAGATCCGTCAACTCTCCTGAGAGAATAGCTAAAGCATCAGATGCCTTTTTCAATCTAAAAGTTACGAGTTCGTTCCTGCTGATACGCTCCATAAGTCGCCTCCTTAAGCGAGAGCCTTCTTTGCTGTGGCAACAAGTGCGCTGAATGCAGCCTTGTCTTCAACAGCCATGTTGGAAAGTGCTTTTCTGTTAAGCTCGATGTTAGCCATCTTCAGACCGTGCATAAACTGTGAGTAGTTAAGACCTTCAGCCTGAACTGCTGCGCTGATTCTGCTGATCCAGAGCTTTCTGAAATCACGCTTCTTCTCTTTTCTGCCACGATATGCATACTGGCCAGCCTTTGCGACTGCGTCCTTTGCAATTCTGTGGTTGGTGCTTCTGCGACCATAGTAGCCTTTAGCCTGGTCGAGAATTTTCTTTCTTCTGTCCTTTCTCTTGGTTCCGTCAACTGCTC
>CAVJEL010000135.1:0-4329 GCA_963648635.1 Ruminococcus intestinalis | reverse complement strand
CTGGCGCGCAATATGACATTCTTAATGAAAAGCATAGAACTCGGAAAGGAGAAATACGGACTTCCGGAAAAGGAAAAAAGGACAGCAACAAACTTCATCAGATGATATAAACGCCCCACCGTAATTGATGGGGCTCGTCTTTCTTTACGCGAGTGTGTAGATTCTGACGTCAGCGTCTTTCGTCCATAAGGGCTTGAGTGCAGTGTATACGTCGCTCTTGAACAAGGGACTCGAGAGATATGCTTCTGCATTCTCCAGGCTATCAAATCCGTGAAGGACCTGAACGTCCTCCTTCCTTATAAGAAGGTCCTTTGTCAATGCGCCATTAATTGTCGCTAAGAACGGCTCGCGGTAGTCAAAGTATACCTTTGCGGCCTTTTCACGATTCTCCTCGGGAATGGCCAATGTAATCTCGAGATAAGCTTTTACTTTCTTTTCATCATTTTTCATGATTTGCCTCCGATATTGATATGTGCATCATTATATGGAAGTCACTTTCGTGGAAAAAGATATAAGCGAATTTATGAGTTACTTATAAATTTAATAGTTACTTGTGTTTTTCATTGCTCTTCTTCTATTATTGTGGAGGAGGATAAAGGATGTATCAGAAGAAACTTGATCCAGATATTAGATGTCCGCTCGAGTACGGCCTTGAGATATTCGGGGGGAAATGGGACTCGAGGATTATATGTGTGTTGAGCGCGAAAGAGACACTTCGCTACAGCGAGCTCAGAAGCGAGATGGGGAATATTACAGATGCAGTCCTTGCTTCAACACTCAAGGCATTGATTGAAAAAGAGATGGTTAATCGTAAAAGCTATGACGAAATCCCTCCGAGAGTCGAATACTCGCTAACAGAAAGGGGAAAATCTGTTGTCCCAATACTTCAAAGTATATGCGCGTGGGCCGGAGCCTTCTACAATGAAGAGAATGGCAGAGAAATGATACAGTGTAGGAAGTGTAATCATAGATAATGTCTATGCCACCCTCTCTGTGCGGGGCATGAGCGCAATATGACATTCCTCTTATTGCTGTAGTAAATGTGTTGCAAAGAGATATACACTTAGCTTGGAGGTCGAAATTATGAAGGAAGTTAAAACAGCCGTCGTTAATGCAAGAATAGATTCAAGCATAAAGAAGGAGGCTGAGAGTATTCTCTCCCAGTTGGGCCTAACCAGGGTGGAGGCAATCGATGCGTTCTACCGAGAGATTATCATTCATGGCGGACTGCCGTTTTCATTGACTGTTTCACAGAACAAAGTGCCAATCTATGATGAGATGTCGAAAAGCGAGTACAATCAGATGCTGGCTGACGGAATTTCTCAAATAGAAGAAGGAAAGACGGCATCTATGGATGAGGTCTTTGGCGAGATTGAAGAGAAAATCGAGCTCAGTGTCCTCTGACGAATGATTTACTTCAGTACGGGGCCCAGCTGAAAACTCTTTCGAGTTTCTGAATGACTGAGTTGAGATTTGTCGTATCGAGAAAAGCGTAGTTCATAACATATGTGTTTCTCTCATCCTTCTTGATGTGGCTTATATCATGAAAGAAAGAGGAGAGGGGGATTAGTCTAATTCCCTCCGTCTCTGCTTTTTTGATTACCTCATCTTCTTCATGCTCTGTGTTGACTTTCATCAGAAAATGCAGCCCTGCATTCTCACCCTTTATTTCTAATTTTTCTCCGATGGCGCTCGTCTTGAGGGCCTTGATGAATGCGTCCCTCTTTTTCCTGTAATATGTACGGAGCTTATTTATGTGGCTTTCCAATTTCCCTGAAGATATGAACTCGGATAGCGTATATTGCTCGAATGTCGATACGGGGGATGAGAGGAAGAAGAGTTCTTTTCTGTACTTTTCCCCGAGGCTCGGTGGAAGTACCATGTAGCTTATTCTGGCAGTTGAGGAGAGTGCCTTACTGAATGTGTTGAGATATATGACAGTTCCTTCAGTATCTATGGCCTTCAATGCCGCAATGGGTCTTCCGTCAAGCCTGAGGTCACTGTCGTAGTCATCTTCAATTATGTAGCGCCCTTTCTTTTCTGCAGCCCATGATAAGAGCTCATACCTCTTTGATACCGTCATTACAACCCCCGTCGGATATTGATGTGACGGCGTTATGTGGAGAATATCGATTTTCTTTTCCTCGAGCTCTTCTTTTCTTATTCCCCAATCATCAAGGGAGAGAAAAGCAACATCGACATCCTGACTCCTATACATTAGTTCCATCTTTCTGTACCCCGGATCTTCAATGCCGTACCTTTTTCCTTTTCCGATGAGAAGGGCAAGGATTTGATAGAGGTATTCGCTTCCCGCCCCTATGACTATGTTCTTCTCATCGCACATGAGGCCTCGTACATCCCTGAGATAGTCTTTTATTGCACACCTTAAAGTAAGGCATCCCATTGACGGAGGATTATCAAGGAGCATATTTCTCTCGAGCGAGAAAACCTTCTTTTCTGCCCTCATCCAGTCATCGAAGGGGAACAAATCGGGTGGAGTCTGGTTTGAGGAGAAGTCGATTGGAAGATGTGTGTTTTCTGTTCCTTCATCTTCCTCATCTTTTTTTGTGGGATAAAACTCCGGTGAGATATTTTTGTAATTTATATCCGACACGAAGAAGCCGCTTCTGGGCTTTGAGTAGATGTAGCCTTCGCTGAGAAGGAGGGAGTATGCATTCTCAACTGTGATTATGCTAACTCCGTTATTCTCGGCCATCTCTCTCTTCGAGGGAAGCTTAACGCCTCTCTGTATTCTGCCTGAGAGGATGTCGCTTTTTAATGCGCAGTAAAGTGCCGTATAAAGTGGTTTGTTGCTGTTTTTCAAGTCGTATGTAAGCATAGTCTGGCCTTAAATCTGGCATTATCATAAATGTTTTATTTGGTTATTTCAATAAGGTCAGATTGAAGCTATTGTTTTTTTTTGGAGGCTGAAAGATGAAAGTAGACAGCGAAAGATACGAGCTCAATAAGAGCCTGGCGAAGATGTTAAAGGGAGGTGTCATAATGGATGTCACGACACCGGAAGAAGCAAAGATTGCAGAGGGCGCGGGTGCATGTGCAGTGATGGCACTAGAAAGAATTCCAGCAGATATAAGAGCTGCGGGAGGAGTCAGCAGGATGAGCGACCCGAAGATGATAAAGGGAATACAGAAGGCTGTTTCAATTCCCGTTATGGCAAAGTGCAGAATCGGGCACTTTGTGGAAGCAGAAGTACTCGAGGCTTTGGATATCGACTACATAGACGAGAGTGAAGTTCTCACTCCCGCTGACGATGTGAACCATATAAACAAGTGGAAGTTCAAGGTTCCGTTTGTGTGCGGGGCGAGAGACCTAGGAGAAGCGTTGAGGAGAATCGGCGAAGGCGCGAGCATGATAAGAACAAAGGGCGAGCCTGGAACTGGTGATATTGTCCAGGCTGTAAGACACATGAGGGCAATAAACTACGAAATAGAGAAAATAAAGGCAATGGACGAGGATGAGCTCTTCGAGGAAGCGAAAAGACTTTCGTCTCCTCTTGATCTTGTCCTCTACGTTCACGATAACGGCCGACTTCCCGTTGTCAACTTTGCGGCCGGTGGAGTTGCTACCCCGCAGGATGCTGCATTGATGATGAGACTCGGCGCAGAAGGTGTATTTGTCGGCTCGGGTATCTTCAAGTCGGGAAACCCTGAGAAGAGGGCATCGGCAATCGTCAAGGCTGTAAGTAACTATAAGGACTCGAAGTATGTAGCAGAGTGTGCAGAGGACCTCGGGGAAGCAATGGTCGGCATAAACGAAGAAGAGATAAAACTCATTATGGCGGAGAGGGGAGTATGAGATGAAGATAGGTGTTCTTGCTCTTCAGGGAGCATTTATCGAGCACGTTAAGGCACTCGAAGAACTCGGTTACTCTGCTAAAACTCTTCGTTCTCGCGCTGATTTATCCTCCCTTGACGGCATTGTACTTCCGGGAGGAGAGAGTACGGTGCAGATGAAACTATTAAAAGAGATGGGAATGTATGAAGGGATGAAGACTATGATTGAAAACGGTCTTCCGACCCTCGGTACCTGCGCGGGACTTATTCTTCTTGCGTCCTCTATAGAGGGACAGGACGAAACTTGTTTCTCTACTCTTCCCGTCACCGTCAAACGTAACGCCTACGGGAGGCAGACGGGGAGCTTCAGAACAATATCTAATGTGAAAGGAGTAGGACCAGTCCCGATGACATTCATTCGTGCGCCGTACGTTACGCATGTTTCTGACGGCGTTGATGTGATTGCCACAGTCGACGATAAAATCGTCGGTGTGAAATACAAAAATCAGTATGGACTCTCATTTCATCCCGAGCT
>CAVJEL010000134.1:0-4353 GCA_963648635.1 Ruminococcus intestinalis | reverse complement strand
TACGGCCCTGGTGATAATACTTTTCTTTATCAAGAGGCCGTAATTATCAGCTGAGGGGAGTCTCATCAAGATGGTACTCTTCCACAATTCTTTGAGCCACTTTCTCCGGAGAGTCGTTGTTTATATCAAACCTGGAGGCCCCGAGATCTTGATAAATCGTTCCATAATACTTCAAATCTTTCTGGATTTCCTTCATATATTGCGTCTTATGGGCCATCTTGTATTTCTCATCAGTGTAAATTCTGTCTTCTTCGTCGCTGAATATAATGCGCTGGAAGATATGATATGCACTGTCAGTTAGTTCAATCAGAATAATGTCGTCTCCTTTGAGAGATGCGTAAAAGCTATCGGGGTATGTTATCGGGGAGACGGCGAGGACAAGGTCTTCGTCCTTTATGAGGATGTCGTTGATTATCTCCCCTCGTATACTGTCCCTTTCGAAAAGAGTTCCCGTTCTCACAAAGTCCTCAATCGTTGTTTTCCTTCTTATCTTCACCTCTGCATCAAGATCGTAAAATGCCCATCCCAGCCTCTTAGAGAGGGCTTCACCAACTGTCGTCTTCCCTACACATGTAACTCCGAATAATAGTACTTTCATCTTTTTGTCCCGGGGATAGTATATAACGTATTCATGCTTTCTCAAAGCGCTGTTGTTGAGGCTTTTGGCTTCATCATCTTCATAAGCTTTCTCTTTTGAGATATATTTTCGATATGACACACGATGAATACATCAAAGCCGCATCATTCTGGGATGAGAAGGGCGGTGTTAAAATGGAAGAGGAAGAGTTGAAGAGGAGGGTATATGAGTATCTCTCAACTTCGCGCGTATGTGCATTAGCAACCGGAAGTGGTGAAGGGGTGAGGTGTACTCCTCTCGAGTACAGCTTTCATGACGGTGTCTTCTGGATTTTTACAGAGGGCGGCCATAAGTTCACTTCTCTAGAAAAGAACAACAATGTTTCTCTTGCCGTATTCGACCTCAACACATCGTTCAACGCCCTCAAAAGCGTACAGGTGGCAGGAAGGGCTGAAATTGTTGAGCCTTTAAGTGAGAAGTATGTAAAGCATGCCGAATATAAGAAGATTTCGGCTTGAGGCACTTAAAAAGCTACTCGACGAAGGTCACCCCATGTATCTTATTGCCATAAAACCGATCAGAATGGATATTCTTTTCTCATCCTTCAAAAAGGATGGTTACAGCTCGAGACAGACACTTGAGATGAAAAGCTGATAGCTCTCTTCCTAATGCTCCAGCATTGGAAGTATGACAATCAATCGTTGAATGACGAGAGGAACTGTTGTGTCCTTTCCTTTTCGGGCGAGTCGAAAATTCTATCGGGTTCTCCCTCTTCGACTATGACACCGCCGTCCATGAAGATTGCCCAGTCAGATATGCCCTTGGCAAAGTTCATCTCATGTGTGACGACAACCATTGTCATTTTCTCTTCGGCTAGTCCTCGGATAACTTTGAGTATTTCCCTGGTTAGCTCTGGGTCGAGTGCGGAGGTCGGCTCGTCGAAGAACAGCACTTCCGGGTCCAGCGCAAGGGCCCTTGCAATCGATACCCTCTGCTTCTGCCCTCCAGAGAGCTGGGAGGGGTAGGCCTTTGCCTTGTCCTCGAGTCCCATGCGCCTCAGTAGATACATCGCCTTATCTTCAGCTTCCGCCTTATCTCTTTTGAGAACAGCTTTTTGGGCTTCAGTTACATTTCTTAACACTGTGAAGTGTGGAAAGAGGTTGAAGTTCTGGAAGACAAGTCCAGTCCTCAGTGCTATTTTGCGCCTCTCGCTTTCCTTTTTATATACGGCGACTCCGTTCTTCTCTTCAAAGAGAGTCTCTCCGCCTATCGATAATGAGCCCCCGTCAGCCGTTTCAAGCTGTGTGATTATTCTCAATAGTGTTGACTTTCCCGACCCTGAAGGTCCGATTATGGAGAGCACGCTACCCTTGTTGAGGGTGAATGATATGTCCTTGAGTACTTCTGTCGTTCCGAATGTCTTTCTGATTGATTCGGCTTTGATCATCTCTTCCATACCTGTCTCCTAGTTGTAATAATCGAGTTTCTTCTCAATGAGTGCAAAGACCTTTGAGACAATGTAATTCATGATGAAATAGAAAACACCTGCAACGAAGATAGGCATTGTCGAGAATACCCTAGAGGATGATGTCTGTGCGACCCTGAAGAGCTCGATGACGCCTATGGTTGATGCGAGGGCCGTATCTTTGACAAGCGTAATCACTTCGTTCCCGAGAGAGGGCGTAACTGTCTTTATGACCTGAGGAAGTATTATATGAAAGAAGGTGTAGGGTTTTGAAAAACCCAGGACCTTACTTGCCTCATACTGGCCTTTGTCGACAGCCTGGAGACCCGAGCGGTAGATTTCAGCAAAGTAGGCGCTGTAATTGACTACGAATGCAATTATTGCAGCGGTGAAACGCTGGAACGAGAAGCCGAAAAGATAGTAGGGTGCAAAATAGAAGAAAATAAGCTGCAGTATAAGAGGCGTACCTCTCATTATCTGGATATATAAGTCCACGATGAATGAGAGGGGCTTGAAAGAGCTCATCTTGCCCCTCGTGACTACAAAGCCCAGTGGCAGAGAGAAGAGCAGGGTAAGCGTGAATATCCTGAGGGATACATACGTGCCTTCGAGTAGCTGCAGCAGTAGTTTCTCCATTTACTTACCTACAACTGTAATATCTGCACCGAACCACTTGATTGCGATTTCAGCGAGTGTCCCGTCTGCTGCCATATCGTTGAGGGCATTCTGGACAGCGTCTCTGAGGGCATAATCACCCTTTCTGAATCCTATTCCGTATTCCTCGTTTGATAGTCCTTCATCGAGGATTTTGAATATTCCCTTTCCAGACCTTGCAATGTTGTCGTTAGCGACGAGAAGGTCCATGACTACGGCATCGACTCCTCCGATTTCAAGGTCCATCAATGCTGTGAGGTTGTCCTTGAATTCGACAACTTCCTTGATGCTTTCCTTGAAGCCTTCTGTATCTTCAATTGCATCTTCGGCTGAAGATCCTGCCTGTACACCGATTGTCTTTCCTTTCAAATCAGAAAGAGTGTTGTAGCCTGATGAAATCTTCACGACTGCAACCTGTGCATTGTCTACATACGGGTCGGAGAATGTGAGTGCCTCGCTCCTTTCAGGTGTGATTGTAAGGCCGTTCCATATACAGTCGATATTGCCTGTTGCGAGTTCCTGCTCCTTTGCCGCCCAGTCTATAGGCTGCAGTACAAGCTCGACGCCGAGCCTCTTACATACTTCCCTGGCTGTGTCGATGTCGAAGCCTACGATTTCTCCGTTTTCATCCCTGTATCCCATAGGAGGGAAGGAATCATCCAGGCCGAGTACGAATTCTCCTTTCTCAAGTACCTTATTCAGGGAATTGTCGACAGAGGAGTCTTCTTTGGCTCCGCCTGCAAAAAGAGAAGCAACTAAAAATAGAACAAGTAGAAAAGTAGTAATCTTCTTCATGGAATTTCTCCTTAGGGTGAAGTATATGGATTTTCAATATGCATGAAAAGCGTATATCTATGCAAATTTTGAATATTTTTGGTATATTTGCATAGCATTGACTTAAGCGTGTACCTCCCCGGGAATAACAAAGTGTCCGGTATCGCCAGCAAAGAGGTGGCGGAAAGAAGCTAAGGAACCGTCACAAATTAATTTGACGGTTAATTCCGACATCGGGATTAACCATCTTCTTCATCAGGTTTTCTTGCGTCTTTGTCCAATATAATTCCGATGTACTCATCCTTTAACATGATGGACAGGAAGGGTAAAATCCTTAATGCCGCATTTGCTGCCTCCGGCGCATTCGTCTTCGGCGATCATCTTGCCTTCACTTCTGCTGTCAATCCGGAGATGGTTCTACCCATCATAGTGTCAAAACTTACGGGCGGGATTAGTGCACTCCTTCTTGCTTCTCTAGTATGCCATCCTCTCTTGAAAAGATTGGATGGAGAAGGATTATGACTCAATTGAGCCTTGATTGCCTCCTCTCATATTCATAATATTGAAGGCTGGAATTTCGGAGGAATTGAGATGAGAAAACAGTTTTTGTTTGTTCTGTTCGTTGCCGTTCTCTGTCTCTTTGTATCATGTGCTACAAAGAAGGCAGTCAATGAGGGGGACGAAAGGCTTGTCGCAGCTGTCTTTACAAAGGATGACGGGCAGCTCTACATAGAGAAGGACGGGGAGAGGGAATATCTTGACACGATGTGGGTCTATTATACAGACGGCACATTCGAGCAATACGTTGAAGGCGATGATGATAATCTACTTCTCTTCAGCACCGGGACATATAAGCTTGATGGAGGTGACTTCGTATTCGACG
>CAVJEL010000133.1:0-4395 GCA_963648635.1 Ruminococcus intestinalis | reverse complement strand
TTCTTTCTTCTGTACGTGTATCAAGTTCCATGAGTAATATACTATCACACATGGCTGAGACTTTCAATATTTGTATATGTTATTTATGGGCAGTTCCTTATCAATCAGGGATAGATTATCGCCTTCCTTATCTTTCTTCTTCTCCTCTTTCGATATTCTCGCTCTGTTGTCGTCTATTTCCTTCTTGAGGCTCTCAAGAGACTTTCTTACTTTGTCTCTCTGCTCGATTAGGAGAGAGGACGAAGAAAGCACATTGGAAATTGTGTCGTCGAGGCTGTTTTCATCTATGTATGTAGATACTTTATCAAGAGAGGATGAAAGGGAGAGAAGATTCTTTTTCTTCACCTCTACTTCTTTTCTCTTCGCCTCAATCTCTTTCTTCTTTTCGTTGAGGCTATTCTTTTCCTCTGTAAGAGCTTTGGCTTTCTCGTTGTTCTTTGCGTCGATTATGTCAATTTCTCTTAGGAGTTCCTCTCTCTTCCTTTTCTCCTCTTCAAAGAGGGAAAGGGCTTCCTCGTGGCTCTTTTTCGCTTCTTTCAAGGCAGAAAGCTCACTATTGAGCGCGGCGAGAGCTTCACTCAAGCTTAAGTTTGCTTTCTCAAGATTCTTATACTCCAAGGCCTCGGAAATCAGAGCCTCCTCTTTCTTCAACTGAGTCTTCTTCTCTTCAAGAGTATTGACCTCTTCCTTAAGGGACGCTTTCTCCTCGTCTGAAAGGAGTGTTATACCGTCCAGCTTTGACTCCCAGGCCGTAACAGAGTCTTTCTTCTTATTTGTGATTTCGAATATCTTTTTCGATATCACCGAGTATCTTTCCGTCCCCGTTATCTTTTCGAGTATTCTTGACTTGTCATTCTCCGATGCCTTCATGAAGGCTGCAAAGTTGCCCTGCCCGAGGATGACGGTACGCGAGAAGCGCTCCCAGTCGAGCCCGGTTATCTCTTCGACTTTGTCCTCCCACTCATTCTTCTTTGACGCGAGAATCGTTCCGTCAGGAAAGGATGCAAGAGAGACCTGAGGGGCCTGAAGAATGTCGTTTCTCGACTTCTTCTGTGACCATATGGATTGGTATCTTCTACCCTTCTCACTGAAGACAACAGTTGAGGAGCAGCTCTTCGAGTCCTTGTTCATAAGCTCGTTTTCGCTCTGTGTTATGTTCTTGAACCGCGCTGTCTTTCCGTAGAGTGCAAGAGAGACGGCATCAAGTATTGTTGTCTTGCCACTTCCGGTATTGCCGGTAATAAGGAAGATTCCGGTATCATCAATATCTTTGTCGAGAAAGTTTATTTCATGTATTCCCTTGAGGTTGTTTATGTTCTCAAATTTAACGCTCTCAATTTTCATCTTCACTTCCTCCATCAACCTGTCTCAACACTTCTCTGAAGAGCACCATCATCTCTTCTTTCCTTTCCTCCGGATACATTTTCTCCTTGAGGAGCTCTAAAAAGACATCCTCCTCGCTCATACTCGAGAGCGGGCGGATGATTTCGCTCTCTTCCCGTATTCTCATCCCTTCTGTTTCGTTCTTGCTTGAAAGCACCTCCAAAGATGAGCCCTTGAGTATTTCTTCGGCCTCTTTCTTTATTGTTGCCGAGCCCTCGGGAGATGTCAGAATGATTTTTATCCAACCCTTTCTACCGGAATTTCTGAGCTCAAGAAGCTCCTTCTTGATGCTAATGCTGTCGCCTTTAAGGGTTATCAAATCATATGTTCTCGGGATTTCAACTACCTCTATCTTTGTCTCTTCATTTTCTCTGCACTCAGCAATGACTACGCTCTTATTGTATTTTGCCTCTTCGAATGTCATTGCAATCGGAGACCCCGAATATCGGATAGTCCCTTTACTATTAAGCTTCTGGGGTTTATGTATATGCCCGAGAGCCACATAACTAAGGTCATTTGAAAATATATCGCTGTCAACCACACCAAGTCCTCCAAGATAGAGTTCCTTATTCTTCTCACCGTCACTGGAAGCGGATGAGACTGAGAGATGACCTGTTGCTATGATAGGGAGATTAAGGTTCAAATCCCTCGCTTTCTGGAGCATAAGAGAGTAGAGGGAGGAGATTGCAGCTTTGAGTTTATCCTCCCCCTCCTCTATTGTCTCACCTATGGCAGAGCGCCTAATCTCACCGTCGCGTGGGAAAGGAACGGGAAGTATAATTGCCCTATTTTCAAGTACAAGCGGCTCGAGATTAACAATTGAGCTGTATACGTGGATATTGAGCCTTTTAAGAATACATGCCGATGCGCTTATAAGGCTCGGTGAATCATGATTCCCGGCAATGACTACTACGTCACGACAGCATGTGGAGCCGAGGGAATTGAGAAAATCGTAGTACATGTTCTGAGCTTCGTTACTCGGTACTGCGGTGTCGAAGATATCACCAGAGATGATGAGAGTATCGACAGTATGTGTGTTGATAGTGTCTATGAGGAAAGAAAAGAATTCCTCCATTTCATTACGCCTTGCCTTATCGACAAGCGTTATTCCAAGGTGCCAGTCAGATGTATGTAGCAGTCTCATAAATCCCCCTTTTCAGCAATTGACTTCTTTAGATAGATATAACCCAAAAGTCGGAAGAATTAAATCATATTTGTTCCAATCATTTGATTTTCGACTTAGAGGGTTGCCTAATTGGCGACATTAAAGGCTATATCGATTATCTTGAACAAACAGCGAATATGCCTTTGAACTACGGATGTATCATACTATCTGGAGCTGATTACCCACTAAAAAGATGACCACAATACCCCATTCGAAATAACCCACATCATCTCCTAGGATAAAAGGAAACGGTACAAATTCTTGATACCAATTGTTTTTATGAATTATCATTGAGATATCATCTACAGACAGCAGGAAGGTAAGGCAGTGTTTAATCCAAGGAAAATTGAAGACCTTCAGTTTTGTACAGAGAAACAGATTCTGGGTAGAAAATCCGCAATGATTAAAGCTGTAAATATTGCCATACCGGTTGTTGCCATGGCTAATGCTGACGGAGGATTTTTAGCAGTCGGCATCGAGGATGATGGAAGCATTACAGGTATAGACGACTACCAGGAAAATATAAATGAGCTTGTCCGAGTACCATTCGATTATTGCACGCCAAATGTGAAGGCTACAGTTAATACTCTTGAAGTTACTGACATTAATGGACGTGCCAATCACGTTCTTCTAATGCAGGTTTTTCCATCAGATCAAGTCATTGCAAACCAGGCCGATGAAGTATTTCTCAGAGTTGGCGACAAAAGCAAGAAACTCAATTTTGAGCAGAGACTTCAGCTTGTCTATGCAAAGGGCGTCAGGTACTTCGAAGACCAGAATGTAGCAGGAGCAACAATTGACGACATCGACCTTGATTACGTCAGCGAATATTGCAGAAAAATCGGATATACAAAAGGAAACGCAGAATACTACCTTAGACATAACAACGACTTTGTCACAACGAAGGACGGAGAGGATATTATCAGTGTTGCAGCTATCCTTCTCTTTGGTAAGAATCCTCAGAAGTTCTTTCCTCGTGCTCGTGTCCGTTTTATCCGCTATGAAGGGACAAGAGCTGAAGTCGGCGATAGGATGAACGTGATTAAGGATGAAAAGTTTACAGGGCGTATCATTGACCAGGTAAACGAAGTTACATCATTCGTTAGGACACAGATAAGAGAATATACCAAGCTCGGAAAGGGTGGTATATTCCAGACTACTCCCGAATATCCTGAATTCTGCTGGATGGAACTCATCGTAAACGCCATTGCTCACCGCGACTACAGCATCATGGGAACAGATATTCAAGTAAAGATGTTCGATGACCATTTCCTTGTAGAGAGTCCCGGTACCCTTCCCGGCCTCGTCAGAATCAACAACATCAGGGAATACCACTTTTCTAGGAATCCGAAGATTGTAGAGTTATTGAATGACTATGACCTTGTAAAGGAATTTGGAGAAGGTGTCGACCGTATCTACAGAGATATGGAAGACGCAGGCCTTCCCGAACCAGAGTACAGACAATCAGAATTTATGCTCTATGCAACCATCAGGAACAAGAACTGGGGTAAAAAAGGAACATCTTGGAGGGCAAATACCCCCGATATTCCACATGACCCCCCACATGATACTCCACATGAAGACCCTCATGATGCAGCTAATTCTTGTAACAAGATTATTCAATTCTGTAAAACGCCGAGAAATCGTCAAGAAATCATGAGTCTACTCGGATTGTCTGATCGCAAAAACTTCTATAAACAATATCTGAAGCCACTCCTTGATAGTGGAAAATTAAGAAGAACAATACCCGATAAAATACAAAGCAAAAATCAGAAATACATAGCAAAACTAGGGAACTGTGCATAATTTACTTGTTCAATTTGGGTGACACAACATAGTTCCATTCT
>CAVJEL010000132.1:0-4423 GCA_963648635.1 Ruminococcus intestinalis | reverse complement strand
GAGCAGTATAACCAACTACTTGCACAATATAAAACTCTGACCGGACGCGACTGGGATGGACTGGAAGACCTTACCGCCCCTACCCTTACCCTTACAACATACGAGAACGGTAATACCTCTGTACTTCTGGCTTCTCTCAGTGCAGAGCAGAGCGAAGATTCGTATAAGAAGGCAGTTGCAGAAGCAAATCCTTCATCACTCTCCACAAAGCTCTCCACAGATTATACACAGGACTCCAAGACATTTACGGTCAGTGGAAGCGTAGGATACAACGCAAAGAACTGGGATGTCTCGGTTGCTCCGGGATTAACAATTACAACAGACGGTGATACAACACCTACAGTTACAATATCAGGAAGCTGGAGGAATAACACTTCCAGCGCCGACAGGGCAGTAAATACAGCACTCATCAATTCTCAACTTGCTACTAACAACTACCTCTCTGCACTCTCGAATTATGAATCGGAAGCAGCGAGCTATGCCCTCAAGATAATCGAGTGGAATACCCAGCTTAGAGAAGCTGAAAACGAGAAGGAGTATCAGAAGCTCCTCCTCGACAATACCCAGGCTCTTTATGACCTCGGGCTCGAAACAGAAGAGAATTTGAAGAGCGCGAAAATCAATTACTCAAAGAGCGAGACTGACTATTCGATTACAGTAATCGAAGGCCTTTCACTCGAGCGCGATTTAGCAATATTTGCACTATAAAATATAGAACAATTAAGGAAAAAGATATGGATAAGAAAGAAGAAGTTGTTTTAAGTGAAAGCGAGAGACAGGAGCAGAAACTGAGACAGGCACAGGCTGCAAGAAAGAGAAAGAAGAGAATCAAGAGCCTTATCGGCTGGCTTGTCGTCATATTCATCGTCGCCCTCGTACTCTTCTGGTTCCTGAAGATGAAGAAGGACAGCGAAGCTCAGATTGAAGCACTTAAGAATGCGAACAACAGCGTAGAATATACAGTGACGAAAACAAACTACGTCAAGTCGATAGATATCTCGGGTAACGTTGTGGCTTACCAGAAGCAGGAAGCGAATTTCCGCGCGGACGGCGGTGTCACAGGAGTATTCGTCAAGGTCGGCGACACAGTCACAAAAGGACAGGTACTTGCCACAATCGATGACTCCAATCAGCAATACAAACTTAAAGATATCGAGAATCAGATAGCAGAGGCTAAGATAACAGGGTCGCTCAGTCAGCTTGAGTCCCTCGAACTCCAGAAGACCAACGCCGAAGAGAACCTCTCCTATACAAAGTTAACTGCAAACTTCGACGGAATCGTATCTGATGTAAGTATAAGCGTAAACGACTACATTGAAGCAGGTAAAACAGTAATTACCATAATCGATGTCTCGAAGCTCAAGACTACAGTCGAGATTGATGAAATCGACATGCAGTATATTGAAGAGAATCAGACGGCTACCCTCTCCTTCGATTCCCTCCCCGGAGAGAGTGTATCAGCATATGTTTCATATATCCCTATGGAAGGAAGGTACACAACGCAGGGAATGGGAGTCGTAGATGTTGAGATGACTATCGAGAACCCGCCATCAGGACTCAGAACTGGATTCACATTCACAGGCTCAATCGACCTCGAGCAAGATGTTGAACTCCTGTTGATACCGTCCACATCCGTAACTACAGAGCGTGGTGGAAAGACAACTGTGAAGGTTAAGAAGGCTGACGGCTCGACGGAAACGAGGTATGTAACTGTATCCTACCTCGGAGAAGGAAACAGCCAGGTGCTTTCCGGCCTCTCGGAAGGTGAAGTTATCGTATATGAGCCGTCATCAAGCAGCGACTCGTTCTTCTACCTCGGAGGATTCTGATGGCAGATAGTGTTATAGAGCTTGTCAATGTACGACGCTACTACCTCGTGGGTGAATACCTTGTTAAGGCACTTGAAGATGTCTCTCTTACAATAAATAGAGGCTCTTTCACTGCCATAATGGGACCCAGCGGCAGCGGAAAGTCTACACTCATGAACCTTATCGGCTGTCTCGACACTCCCACTAGCGGCTACATCACAATCGGAGGAGAGCTGACAAACGGTATGGAAGAGGATGAGCTGGCCTTTCTGAGAAACCAGAAGATAGGATTTATTTTCCAGCAGTTCAATCTCCTCGGAAAATTAAATGCGCTTGAGAATGTAATGACACCTATGGTTTATTCCCTCGTTCCCCATAAAGAGAGGAAGGAAAGAGCCGAGGCAATGCTGGAGAAAGTGGGGCTCAAGGACAGAATGAAGCACCTGCCGAGTGAACTATCGGGTGGGCAGAAGCAGAGGGTCGCAATAGCACGTGCGCTCATCAACGACCCCGATATTCTCCTTGCCGACGAGCCGACGGGCGCTCTCGACACAAAGACGGGGCATGAGGTTATGGGGCTTTTCCAGGAATTGAATGAGGAAGGTCGTACAATCGTATTTGTCACCCACGACAGGAAACTGGGGCTCCAGTGCCCAGAGCAGATTTTCCTGCAAGACGGAAGGATAGTGAAAGAAGATGTTACTCGAGAACTTTAAACTAGCATTGAAAAGTATGGTTACAAGTAAGATGAGAACTTTTCTCTCACTACTTGGAATCGTGATAGGAGTGGGCTCTGTTGTTGCCATCATGACACTCGGAGAAAGCGTCAAGAGCTCAATCAACAGCGACATGAACCTCTCTGGGATGGACCTTGTAACACTGAGAAACATGGGTGACAACACCATCTTCGATGAAACTCTTGCCTACGACATCCAGAATAAGGTCAAGGGGATAGACAGCATATCTGTCGCGGCTATAGGAACTGCGACGGTGAGACACGCTCAGGAGTCGGAGAGCGTCACTCTATACGGTGTATCATCCACATACGGGGATTTGAGTAAGCTCCAGATTATGGACGGCTCTTTCTTCACGATGGAAGATAACATGGAGCGTGACCGTGTTGTAGTTTTAGGCTACGATGTCGCCCAGAATCTTTTCCCGGGAGGCGATGCTCTCGGAAACTACGTGTCGATTTTCAGAACACAGTCGAAGTCATACCGGGTTATTGGAGTTCTTGAAGATACCTCTGAGTCCTCCACAACAGATACCAATAGTAATATCTACATACCGTACTACACATATACTCAGAATATAAGGAAGATAACGAGCATCCAGACATACTATTTCCGTGTCAATGACGATTACTCCACAACCGATGTGGCATCGGGAATCAAGGAATATATGGCTTCTGTGGCATCATCGAATGAGTACATGGTATCTACAGCACAGGAGTTTGTAGATATGGCGAACTCGATTATGGAGACGCTCACGACATTCCTCTCCGCTATTGCCGCGATATCGCTAGTGGTAGGTGGAATCGGAATCATGAACATCATGCTTGTTACGGTCGTTGAGAGGACAAAGGAGATAGGAATAAGAAAGGCACTTGGAGCGACTCCCAGAACAATCAGGCACCAGTTCCTTGTCGAAGCTGTTGTACTCTCCATCTGCGGTGGTATATTCGGAATCATATTCGGTATTGTGGTAAGCTACGTTGTTGCTTCGGCATTCTCGTACTCTCTCAAGCTTTCGATGATTTCGATAGTGCTTTCCCTGCTCTTCTCATCTGCAGTCGGAATCTTCTTCGGATGGTATCCTGCAGCGAAGGCATCGTCGCTCGATCCTATACAGGCACTTTCATACGAGTAATCGGGAGTCGGTAAACACAAAGATACAGGGGTATGAGAAGAAAAGGCTCATACCCTTTTTAAATCAGGAATCTATCCATCATTTCAGGAGTTACATCAGCTCCGTTTAAACCGTTGGCTTTCAAAAAGGCCGCATATCCTCTCAAATCATATGCAATAGGTTGTGGTTTTTCGTATGGGTTAACCCTTTTAATGTATTCTTCCACAATCTGCCCTTTAGATTTCTTTGTCTGTCCACTCATACGCGTGCTCCTCCTAGAGTTTATTTGCCATATAGTCTAATACATGAACCGATAAGTTGAAGAAAGCTGTGTTGCACCAAGCTCTCCCCCTAAGGCGGCAACTCCAATGCAACAATGAGATAAGCGCCTCACTGTATCGTTTCAACATATCTCTTTCAGTATCCTGATGCAGTTGAGTTGCGTATTATCTATGCTTCTCAAGTAACTGACAAGTCGAAGTTCCCCTTTTTTAACTATCTGTATTTTACTAAAAGATTTATCTTAATTCAAGTTTGAGTTTAAACTTCGAAATTCTGGCTTATGAAAAGCAACCATTTGTCTGTTGAGTCTTGATGCTGGATGCACTGTTCTATTAAGAATCTTTTGGCACAAACTTGGCCGTAACTATCCTGAGATGAGCTTTATCTTCCAAGTAGCTAGATGGAAGTTTCCTCTCTTGTACCATATTGCCATGATGGAGAAACTTACAATCCCTCACTTGCCAAGTAAGCCGTAAAAAGGGGGT
>CAVJEL010000131.1:0-4558 GCA_963648635.1 Ruminococcus intestinalis | reverse complement strand
ATTATTTTATCCTTTTAAACAAATTATTAAGGATGTTATTCTCTGGCCCTTTTCTCGTCAAGAGCCGGCGTTTTTTTCCCCTCTTCCCGCTTCTTTCTACTGACTGTGAAGAGCTTCTTTATCTCCCTCGGCTTCTTTATTACAAGGGCACCCTCTTCACTGCGGATACGGCACCACGAAAAGTTGACGTTGGACACTGAAGAATATGATAGCGCGCACTTTTTTCCCTTCTTGAGAGCGCCGTCGAAGACAGCCCATCCCGGGCCTCCGTCTTTCTCTTCCGAAAGATAGAAAGCGTCTCCAAAGGATGAAAGGAATCTGTTACGGAGTACCATGTGCCACTTCTCTTTCTTCGTGTAGGGTGAAAACTGACTGAGAAGAAGGCCCTTGTTATATATTGCCTCCATCAACTCCAGTAGCGACTCGTTCGGACACGTTGTCAGATTTGACGGGAGTACGGCAACAGCCTTTCCTCCTTCCTTAATAGCAACAGACAAGGCATACGGCCCCAGTCCCGACTCAAAGGGGGCGACGATTGTATAGCCATTGTTTATTGCCTCTTTGACACATAGATAAGTATCCTTCCTTGCCTCAAGAGACGGCATTACGGCCCCGAGAAAAACAAGTTTCTTTCCGTTAATTAGAGACTCATCTCCCGCAAGGTAGAGAAAGTGTATGCTATTCTCCTCATCTTCATATGGAAGCACAGAATAATTTATACGACATGACTCAAAAGAGGAACGTACATCCCTCCATATAGAATTGAAGCGTGCCTCCTCATCAAGGCTTGATGTAAATTCCCTTGTGTATGACGGGAAGGAGAGCGAGTAGTCGGCCTTCAATGCAGAGAGGGTGTCCCATGCTTTTTTATCATCCGAGTAGAAGAGAGAGAGTGCCGTATATGCAGATGCCTTCTCTTTGAGGTACTTATCGTCCACTTTTCGCCTCCAGAAGTATGTACAAAAGATCACAGCTCGGGGTTTTAATCTCCCTCTTCTTCGCCATTTTCGATACCGAGCCGCAGAACCATCTGTTCTCAGTTTCCCTATGCGACATTACATCGTCGCACATACTGCTGTAGCCACGGGGAGGAAGGGAAAGGGAGAGGGATATCATACCCTCGACATCATCCTGTGTAAGGATAACGCCCTCTTCTTTCGCTACCATCTGCACTTCCCTTGCGACAACCCTCACGGCGCGGATAAAACTAGAAGAGGAAAGTGCCGTTCCGTAGTCATATTCCATAAGGGCCGTAAGTGTGTTGAAGCATGTATTTGTCATGAACTTCACCCATTGGTCGTGCTTAATGTCATCCGACACTCTGTAGTTCTGCTTTGTTTTATCAAAGAAAGCAGCAACACGCTTAATCCTGGGGGAAAGAGCTTTGTCATCCTCCCCGAATACTATCTCTCCGGGAGAGAAGGATGTTACTGAATTTCCGTCACGATGGGTGCTTAGTTTCTGAATAAAACTCCTTATGACTTTATCTTTCCCGAAAGCCGAGGAAAGAACTTCCTCGCTTTCAATTCCGTTCTGAAGGGGGAGAATCAATGTATCATCCCCGACGAAAGGTGTCATGAGTGAGATAGTAGATGTAAGGCTGAAATTCTTGACGGCGTTTATTATGATATCAGCAGTAAAGGGAGTTGATGGCGTTATTGTCTTTATATTCAAAGGCACTGAATTGAATAGAATCTCTTCGCGCCGGGCAAACCTTTTCTCGTCGACAAGAGAATAAACGTCCCCGCCCATATTTATATTATTCAAAACCGTTGCCCCGACGCATCCACGGCCCACAACTACAACCTTTTCCATTCCTAAAGTTTAAATAAACAAAGTAAGAGCTTTCAACTACTTTATGAAGAGATGGACAGCATTTATAATCGAGGTGGAGGAAAATATGACTGTATACTACACACCAACAAGAGTAACGCTTGGAAAGAAGGCTGAGGAAAAGGTCGGAGAAGAACTTTTAAGAGAAGGGGCAAAGAACATCCTCATCCATTACGGTTCAAGGAGGATTGAGAGGAACGGACTCCTGGCCCTGGTTTTAGAACTACTCGACAAGGCTGGAATAAGATATACGCTCCTCGAAGGCGTACAGCCCAACCCGAGGCTCTCCCTTGTGAGAAGGGGAATAGAGATAGTAGAAAAAAATAATATAGACTTCATCCTCGCCATAGGTGGTGGATCCGTCATCGACAGCTCAAAGGCAATAGCATATGGCGCCAAATACGACGGCGATGTTTGGGACTTCTTCTCAAAGAAGGCAGTGCCAACATCATCCCTTCCTGTCGGATGTATCCTCACCCTTGCAGCAGCAGGGTCGGAGATGAGCGACAGCTGTGTAATTACAAATGATAGAGACTCCTATCTCAAGAGAGGTTGCAATAGCGACATCTGCCGCCTTAAGTTTGCACTTCTCGACCCGGAGCTGACTTATTCGCTTCCTCAATATGAGACAGCGTGCAGTATTGTAGATATCCAGATGCACACTATGGAAAGGTACTTTGTGAAGGACTTTTCAAATCCCCTCACAGACAATCTTGCTCTGTCTCTGTTAAAGACCGTGAAAGAGTACGGCCTCAGGGCAATGAAGGATGGAAAGGATTATGAGGCACGTGAAGTTTTGATGTGGGCAGCCTCTCTCTCCCACAACGGTCTCATGGCCATGGGAAACTCCTCAAAGGGCGACTGGGCGACACACCAGCTTGAGCATGAACTATCGGGAATGTTTGACATAGCACACGGCGCAGGACTCGCGATAATCTGGCCGAGTTGGGCGCGCTATACGCTCTCCTCCGCTCCCGAGCGCTTTGCTTCTCTCGGCTATGCACTTTTCGACATAAGCCCCAGCGGCGACAGCTACAAGGACGGCGAGAAGACAATCGAGAGCTTTGAGGAGTTTTATAAAGAGCTCGGAATGCCGACGTCTCTCAGGGATTTACGAATAAAGCCTTTTGAAAGAGAGATAAAAGAACTCTCAGATAAATGCTCTTTCTACTCCACACGTACCATCGGGGACATTAAAAAGCTCTCAAGGGACGACATGGAAAAAATATACAGGGCGGCCCTATAGTGGAAAGTGTGCTCACCATCGGCCTCAATCCGGCATTTGAGCGCGTCTATATCTTCCCGTCACTGAAAGAAGGAGAAGTCAATAGAGCAGAGGAAAAGTACATCTTTGCTTCCGGAAAAGGAATAAACACATCCCGTGCACTTAACATTCTCGGAAGAAGGAACACCAACATAACCCACCTGGGAGGCGAAGAGAGGGAGAAATTCCTCTCCCTTGCCCTAAAAGAGAACATAGCCGTCAAATGGGTGGAGAGCGGAGCTGAAATCAGGACATGCACAACCCTGATTAACAGGGCGAAAGGAACATCGACAGAACTTGTCGAAGAATCGGAGATGGTCGGAGAAGAGACATCCTCTCTTATCTACAATCTCTTTCTTAAGGAAGAAAAGAATCATCAGGCGGTCATAATATCTGGAAGCAAGGCTCCGGGGTATGAAGAGAATCTCATACCCAAAATCGTCGAAGAGTGCGAAAAGAAGGGAATAAAGGCCGTACTCGATATCAGGAAAAACGATCTTCTCTCGTCTCTCAAGTACAGGCCCTACCTTATAAAGATTAACCTCTCCGAGTTCGCCGAAACTTTCCGCTTAGGCGTAAAAGAGGAAAGTGAGGATAACGCAGAGATAAAGAAGAAGGCCTTTACTCTCATGAAGGAGCTTTATAACAATTACGGCACCATGACTCTCATAAGTCGAGGAAGATTCTCTTCGCTCTATTACGACGGAATAGAGGAAGGAGAAATAGAAAGCGAGAAAATCAAAGCAGTCAACACAATCGGCTGTGGTGACACCCTCACGGCAGCAGTGACACACTACCTTCTCATGGGCAAAAGCCTGAAGGATGCAACAAAGGAGGGAATGCACGCCGCATCAAGAGCTGCAGAGAGCGCGACATTCAACTTCAAGCTATGAAAGAGATATACCTTATAAGACACGGACGACAAGACATCAATGCATTCAACGAGGACGTTCCACTCTCAGAGAGGGGAATAAAACAGGCCCTTCTTTTGAAAGAACGCCTCAAGGATGAAAGCTACGACAAGATTTACTCGAGTACCCTCAAGAGGGCCATAGAGACAGCAGATATAATAAACGAGAACTGGCATCTCGATATCGAGAGACGAAAAGAACTAGGAGAAATTGACTACGGAGAACTCACATCCCTCCCGCTCTCGGCAAAGGACGGCGAGTACAAAGAATTCTTTGAGAAGCTTGAGAAAAGGGAGAGCGACCTCCCATTCCCCGGAGGAGAGAACAGCCAGGACGTATGGAGAAGAGCAGAGCCGGTTTTCAGAGAAATCGAGAAAAGTCCACATAGCCGTATTCTCATCGTCTGCCACGGTGGTATGATAAGAGCAACACTATTGGGACTTTTGTCGCTCCCGATGACAAAGAGGCTTATATTCTCCAAGCACCTCGAGAACACAAGTATTACAAAACTTCTCTATGATGAGAAGAGTAATCTCTACTACCTCGAGAC
>CAVJEL010000130.1:0-4635 GCA_963648635.1 Ruminococcus intestinalis | reverse complement strand
GCGGAAATCTCAGGTTCTACCGCACCAGAGATAATCTGACTCAGAGCGAGCTCGCCGACAAGCTTGGTACGACAAGACAGGACGTATCGGGAATGGAGCGTAATTGCCGTCCAATCAGCAAGAAAAGGGCGAAAGAACTTGCTTCAATTTTCAAGACCTCTCCTCAAGCCTTCATATGATATAAGTCTGTTGAGTGAGGTAATATTAAGTCCGTCAGTTGATTATTGTGCACGGTTTCACTGGGTAGATTGTTGGCGATGCGAGAACGGGAAGTATAATGTGGAGGTATATTATGTTGGTAGTCGTGAATCAGCCCCATACTGATAATTTCAGGATTGAAGGTGATATTCCTCCCTCGTCTCTTGATATGTTGAAAAGGTATTACGGTAATTCTCTTCATGTTGAGAATAATTCTAACGATGACGAATGGGTCAACATTGATGACTCTGAATGGTATAAACAGATGAAGGAGAAATATTCTCCCTCATCAAATCTTGCTTTCTATCGTAAGGAGAAAAAACTGACACAGACGGCCTTAGGTGAGAGGCTGGGCGTTCCCAAGCAGTATGTCTCAGATATGGAACACGATAGGAGGACAATATCGAATGAGATGGCCAAGAGAATAGCCGTTGCTCTTGACTGTCCTGTGTCGCTTTATATGAAACTCGTCCGGAATTTGTTAATCATCAGATTAAAACTCGCTCCGAATTTGTTAATTATCAGTTGAAAACTCGCCTGGAATTTGTTATTTTATAACTGTAAACTCGCTCCGAATTTGTTATTTGTAATAGAAGCTATGTATCTTAAGAGAAGAATAGACAAGCAATTAGATGAATGGCTCAGAAATGATGCGACAACTCCTGCTCTTGTTGTGGGAATACGTCAATGCGGCAAGACGGAGACTGTCCGGGAGTTTGCAAGAAGGCACAATCTTGATCTTTTTGAGCTGAATTTCTGGTCAAACAGCGAGCTGTGCTCTGATTTCGACGGCAGTCTGGAAGTCGATGACTTAGTATCGAATATTTCATTGCGATTCCCCGGTAGAACTGTCAGCAGGGAAAAGGCACTCTTCTTCTTTGATGAGATACAGGACTGCCCGAGGGCAAGGCTGGCCTTCAAGAATTTCAAGAACGATGGAAGATATAAGGTAGTGGGGAGTGGATCATACCTCGGCATAAACGGGTATGTAATCGGAGATACAACGCCGGCTCCGACAGGATGTGAGAATGTCTTTCACATGAAGACGATGGATTTTGAAGAGTTTCTATGGGCGGTTGGATACAGCGAAGAACAGGTTGATACGCTCTGCGGTTATTTTGAACGAAAAGAACCCGTTCCTGTAAGCAATCACAACTTGTACCGGTCCCTCTTTTTAAAGTATGCATGTATCGGAGGCTTTCCGAGGGTTGTCAGGAAGTATTTGGAGACCCGTAGAATTGTTGATGCTTTTCAATTGATGAGCAGTATTGTCTTCGATATGAAAAGTGACTTTGGAAGAAGACGGGACAATAACGGTAATCCTGTTTTCAATGTTCAGGAAGTGGCACGTATACAGAGTGTATATGACCTTATTCCGACCTTTCTTGCGAAGGAAAATAAACGCTTTATCGTTTCCAAAGTTTCCGGCGGTTACTATGCACGTAATGACGCCATTGAATACCTCAGAGAGGCTCATATAGTTTCAAAGGTATATAATGTCGCCATTCCTTCTCTGCCACTTGCGGGAGAGAGAATAGAATCACAGTTCAAGCTCTTTCCTGAAGATATCGGCATCGTGACGTCGATGTATGGGATAGATACAGTTGCAGCCATGAACAGAGGTGAACTCGGGCAGGGAAAAGGCGCGCTCTACGAAGCTATTGTATTCGACTCCCTCAACAAGGCGGGGATAGATACATACTATTTTGCAAAGGAAAGCGGACTAGAAGTAGATTTTGTCATTTCCTATGGAGGAATCGCAACACTAATAGAAGCCAAAGCCAGGACAGGTAATGCGAAGTCAAGCAGAACCATTATGAACCATCCCGAGCATTATGGGAAAACACGATTGATTAAAATAGGTGACTATAATATCAGCGAAGAGGGAGATGTCATCACCATACCGCATTATCTGACATTTGTACTGGGGAAAAGCTGTTATGATTTCTAGCTACGTGACAATCGTATGAAGGACAATCCTCAAAGAAGTCGGAGTCCCAAATTCCCTGCCTATCTCAGAAATGACATTCTCTCTGCCTCAGTTAAATCTGCGACCTTAACTCCTTTCTCTTTTGCATATTTCATCAGTCCCCTCAAATCCATTGTTTTTGTGGTTTGACTCAGCAAAATCGGCATGGGCATCTCTTTCAATGACTCTTTATTTCTCTTCATCTGCCCGTTCATAATCAAAGTGTACTTTATGCAACAAGATACATCAATGTGATATCGGAGAGCGACAGGAGGAGTAGTGTACCTCAAAGAAAATCATCAAATTATACTGCTCATCAAGGTTGTCTGGGTTGAGAGCTTTCACGGCGAAAATGGTAAAAGAAGATGAGGAGGCTGAGTTCTTGTATTGGTTACATCGGTACTCGAAACGCGATTGTTAAGACGTCATCAGTATAAGTAATAAAGTATGTTTTATAGATTAAAATTATAAAAATGAAATTTATAAAATCCAAATTGTAAAACTTGACAGATAGACTTTTGTAATCTACCATCATGCCAGGAGGAAGGAAGATGTTTGTAGGAAGGAAAAAGGAATTAGCGAGGCTGGAAGAATGCTGGAGAAGCGAGAATCAGAAGCTTGTTGCTGTATATGGGCGCCGCAGGATAGGTAAGACCATCCTCCTTGAAGAATTCATAAAAGACAAGGAAGGAATAAGCTTTACGGCATTTAAAGGAAACCGGGACCTACTTATGAAAAGCCTTGTCAATATGATCAACAGCTTCTTTGTCACTTCAGGTCCGGGATATGCCTTCTCTGATTTCAATGAGATATTCTCATTCATCTTCAGTCAAAGTCTTGAGAGAAAGTTTGTCTTCATAATCGATGAATTTGCATATCTTGCAGAAGAGTTTCCTGAGGTGACATCACTACTCCAATATTATGTGGATTCCTATAAGAACAAGGGGAAGCTCCTTCTTATCCTGTGCTCATCCTCCCGAAGTTTTATGGAGAGTGACGTCTTCGGCTCGAAGAGTCCGTTATACGGCAGGAGAGACCTCAGCCTTAAGCTCGGCCCGTTCGACATCAGCGAGACAAAGGAGATGCTTCCTCTTTTAAGAAAGAACGAAGACATCTTCAAGGTGTGGGCGATTACGGGAGGAATCCCACTATATCTTTCTCTCTTTGCCACATACAGTAATGTCGATGAAGCTGTGAAGGCTTTGTTCTTTGACGAGACAGGATACTTCGTAAATGAAGTTAATCTGATAATGCTTACTGAGGCGACCAGATCCGACAAGACTGCAGCAATATGCACTCTCCTTGCAACAGGAACAAACAAACTCTCAGACATAGCCGAGAAGGCAGGTTCGTATCCGAGCCTTGTTAAATCGGTTCTGGAGAACCTCGAGAAACTCGATATCGTAGAAAAAGAGCTGAGTGTATCTCCGACAAAGAGAAAACCAGTATGGAGAATAAAGGACAGTCTTATAGAATTCTGGTACCTCTTCAGATACCCCCTCTCATCCTATTCTCCGGAGATAATGATGAGACATTATCTAACTCATATTCCGGAATTCCTCGGTGCTTCCTTTGAAAAGCTCTGCACACTTTCTCTTCCGCACATCCTTGAAGGGAAACCGATTATCGAGTGCGGTCGCTGGTGGGGCGGTAATCCATTAACAAAGAAGGAAGAGGAAATAGATATCGTAGTCAGGACTATGGAAAAGGAATTGATTACATGCGAGTGCAAATACATCTCGGGAGACCTTAAGCCTGAAGTTGTGTACATACTACAGAGGAGAACAGCTCTGATTAGGAATGATGAAAATGTGTCGTATATAATATTCACAAAGAATAAGGTGACGCTGGATACTTCTCTCTTCCCCTCTGTCAGTTTTTATTCGCTTGATGATGTCATATCGATGTTGATGTAGCATCCAGGTGTATCGGCATCAAATGGACGACGGCAGAAATACAAGTAGAAACGTAGGTCGTGGGTATTCTCAGCGTTGAATAATAAATTTAATAGCGAGCTATTGAAATCTTTTTTAAAAGCATGCTATTATTCCTTTGTGAATTTATAAGGAGGAAAATCATGCAGGAGTACACACCGAATGGACTGTTGTTTAAGCAGATACATGACAGGCTTGAAAAGCAATCGAATAACGCGCTCAGGGCAAAAGATCTGACTATGATGCAGGTATCTGTGCTTATGGCATTGAGCGAGGCTGTGGAAGAGCAGATGACAATGAAAGAGCTAGAACGTTATTTCGGAATAGCACAGTCAACGGTCGCCGGGATAGTCTCAAGGCTGGAGCAGAAAGATTTAGTAGAAGCATTTGGAGACGATGAGGATAGACGTATCAAGGTTGTGCATATAACTAAGCTTGGAAAGCTTTGCTCAGATGAGGCTTCAATAGAGATGCAGAGAGCAGAAGAAAAACTTCTTCAAGGTTTTTCCGATGAAGATAAAAGTAATTTAAATC
>CAVJEL010000129.1:0-4643 GCA_963648635.1 Ruminococcus intestinalis | reverse complement strand
GAGATAGGTCCTCCCTAGGAATTGGGAATGGCGAGACAATGAGAGTCTCTTCATTAATTAGGGAGAGATAATCTTCGTCTTTTCCCGGCCTTATCCTCTTTGAAAACGTCTCAGTGCAATACCGGCCTCCCATACTTCTCTCGATAATCCTTACGAGCTTTATCAAGTTCGATATCGTGAAGTCGTTATGAGGGTAATGAAGTGCGAAGTTGAGGCGAAGTGTATCGTTAAAAAGAATATCCCTTCCCTTTTTATTGCTGAGCATTCCTTTTATATCATTATCAGGTGTGTTGAGTTTCCTCAAGGCATAGGAGTCATATGCTGATCCTCCTATAGAACATACCTCGCTGAAGAGGCTATCATCATCCCTTACCCCGCCAAGTATTTTACTTATAAGCGGGATATAGCTCTCCCAGCCCCTTGACTCAAAGAGCGAGAATTCTTCCTCGACCCTTTTCTTTTCATCGTCGTCGAGTTCGAGCGCCATGACACACTTCTTGAAAGAGTCATACTTAATAGCATTAAGAACATACCTGTCCATTTTTATTCCCCCCTGAATTTGGTATTGAGATAAAAGAAGAAAAGAGGGGTTTTAAGAAAGGAGAAATATCCCCTCTTTTCAAACTAAAGTCTTATGCGCTGATGCGCTTACATTGAGTAACGTTTTTTACTCCGAGTCTAACAATTTCCCTTTCATATGTGGTTCCTTCCAGAAGGTGAAAGGTCACACGCTTCGGGTGGGCGAAATCCCTTCCGTCCCTATCTGCATAGATAGGAAACAACCCGGTAAGTTCATCAACGACATCCCTGGCATATCTGACGGTTATTCCGAGTTCATCTGCAATGTCATAAAGTGATGCCCCGCGACTACGACAAATCAAAGCAAAAGCTTCAATACCCATTTTCAAATCCATAGCTGTAGCTCCTTATTACGCTTTCCCAATACCCGTAGGTATTATCCCTATCCAAAGGAGATCCATCGTTCAAGCTTTAGCACCTTACCTTGAGCAGGTTGCTGTACGGTCGTTGGGCTTGTCCCTCGCGTACTCCTTATGGATATGTATGGTATAATACAGGTAAATATGCTTTGTCAACAACTTTTTTAATGTTTATTAAAAATATATCAAACTATATTGAATCCAATATTCCTTCTTGCTGCCTTCTCAGCTAGAAGCGGAAAATCCTCCTCTTTAAGAACAACATCCTCGAATAAGCCTTTTCTCATCAACCTGTTTACAGCCTTGACGCGGGCTTTATCGTATATATTTCTGATGAATCTTCCGTTACCGAAATCACTCGCCCTCTTTCCTTCCGCTATAATCGACATAACCCTCTCGCAGCACTCAGGGGAGAGCTCAACGCCGTCCTCCTTACACATCAAGAGGAGAATCGAATAGAGCTCCTCATCAGAGTAGTCCTCGAAATTGATGTTGTAGCTTATTCTGCTTCTTAGACCCGGATTCTTATCGAGGAAAGAGGCCATTTTCTCAGGGTAGCCTGCAAATATGACAATTGTGTCGTGGCGGTAGTTTTCCATGCATTGGACTATCGTGTTGATGGCTTCATCGGCAAAAGAGCCGGATCTGTCATCAACAAGGGAATACGCTTCGTCGATGAAGAGAACAGAGCCCTTTGCGCTTTGGAATATCTTCTCGACGTTCTTTGCTGTCCACCCCACGTACTTCGCGACAATGTCCTTTCGCCCCACTTCGATTAAATCCCCTTTTTCAAGTATGCCCTCCTCCTTCATAATACCGGCAAAGAGCCTTGCAACCGTAGTCTTGGCAGTTCCAGGGTTCCCGGTAAATACCATGTGGCGCGAAATATTGATCATCTTCTTATTCCTTTCAAGAAGAAGCTTGTTGTATTTATTGAGGTTTACAACTTCGTCGATAAGAGTTTTGACGTTCTCGAGTCCGATTAGGAAGTGCAGCTTTGAATATGAGCTCTCCGTATCAGGAGAAGTCTCCTTCTCTAGAACACATCCCCCTCCTGTATATTCCTTGTACTCGGGATATAACTTATCGATGAGTGTTCTCTTGTACTAACTGTCGTAAAATCGATTCACCTCGTCGTAGGAACCCATTTTATAGGACGCAAGGTACTCCGAGATAAGCGACTTCGAGTAGCGTGAAACTTTATCTTCCTTCGCCTTCTTCTTTAGGTATTTGATAACATCCTCCTCGGGGAGTCCGCTTTCCGTTATGACGACAAACGAACACGCGCCACGCATTTCGTTGATTATTGCTGTGGCGTCTTTTTCTCTCGAGCGAGGAAGAACTACGACACTCAATACATCCTTTGTATTTGTTTTCAAGAGGTCTACAAAATCTTCAAGAAGAAACTCATTGCCCCTTTTCTTTTCGCACCCCTTGAAGGAGGAAGGGAAAAGTACGACAGTGCCGCCCCCATTTGTTTCGTATGCACACTCTGCGGGACGGAGTATTGCATACCCCGGCGTCTCGTCAGGCTCCGTAAGGTCCTTCTTACGGCATATGGATACAACTCTCCGGCTTATAAGACGTCCCTTATCATAAAGGGCGGAGAGAAGAAGGGAGAGCGAGTAATCAATTACGTCTTCGCTGTCCATCAGAAATATGTAGTGGACAGGGTGGCCGTAGAAGATAGAGCGCGACGAGGAGTTTATTCTCTTTATCTCTTCTCTAAGAGAAGGCAGTGAGGAGGAAATCAAAGGGGCGGAAGTAAAGGGTTTTATGAGGTAATCGGAAACGCCGTCGCCGTGGACAAGACGTGATACACTCCTTGTTCTCAAGAATTCTCCGCTATCAACATAATCATATCGATCTGCATTGAGGAGGGCGGCATAAAAAGAAGAGCCGTCGACCTCCTCGAGAAGCCACTCTTCCTCACTCGCTACCCCGATATATCTCAGGTACTCGCATGCCGTACTTCCCGCTTCTTCTTTTCTCCTGAATGGGATAATAACAAGTACGTCAAGGAAAGTGTCGTATATCTCAGATAAACATGCCCTCGCCTCCCCGCCCGAGGAGTTGAACTCATCTGTTTTCTTATGGATATTCCCTTTCTCCTCGTCCTTGATTTTCTTTATCTCATCGCATGTAGCATTTACAGTTACTTTGAAAAACATATTCCCCTCCAGCACACACAGTAATAACCCACAACAATGCAGAGGGCGGTCACAGTTGGAGAAGAAAAAGAAGATAATATATGAAGAGCCTCTTCAACCTTGATGTGTAATCTATCTGAGGAGGCGGAAATGAAGCTTGAAACACTCAAAAGAGACAAAATACTACCAGGAAAGATACTCGACGGAGAACACTATGTTTTCCTCTCACGGTGCCTCAGCTCCCTTCCCGTCGATATCTATCTCGACACCCATTCGATAATCACGGATGGGATATATGGAATATGGTTCAGAATTGCACATCCCGCATCAAAGAAAATGATGTTCTCCTACTATTCGTTTGTTGATACAAAAGGAGTGTTTCACGGAAGAAGAGACCTTATCATCCTAAGTGACGCCGAGCTCAAGGAGATAAGCGGATTTGCCGTCAGGATGTGGAAAGCGATTACCGCGCTATCGAAAAGGAAACTCACACTGAGAACCTTTCTACTCCGCATTATCAAGGATAATATGAGCTACTCACCTTTCAGTCCGATGAAAAGAATAAAGCCTCCCGTCTGCCGTTACAGATACTGGATTGAGGTATCTACAGGACTGGAGGTGCTCTTCAGCAGGGAGAAAGAGTGCCACAAAGTTCCAGCAGTTCTCGCAAAAGAAATTCTAGGCCTTGAAGACGAACCGGTAATCGAGGACGACGGCTTCCACTACAAGATAACAAGAGACTACACAAGGCCGAGCATCATCTTTGCCTTTGACGATATTTCCATAGTAGAGAAAATAAACAGATACCTCGATAAAAAGTACGCCACACAATTTCAAAGAGAAGAGCACGAGAGCGAGAAGGAGTACGCCATACATGTAATCGAGTCCGTATACTTACTCGACGAAGACGCCACGATAAACGAGATGTTCCCTTCCTGGAGACGAATGATTACAGCAGCACGCAACACTCTCGCCCTCGCCCCTGACAAAGACGCAAGGGAGAACAAACTCTACATCGAGTACGCTGACATCCTTCTTGAGACCCTGCCCAATGCTGTGGCACACCCACTCTACTTATAGCCACCTCGCCAGAGGGAAATTCTCTTTTTACATTCATCGAGAGGAAGACGAGAGTTGATTTCAGTCAATCTCTCAAGCTTTACGGCACATGCTTCACTATCAATGATAGAGTATTCGACAAGGTTATCGAGGACATAGAGAAGCCCCGACACCTTTACATTGTCCCATGAAGCAGAGCGTCGCAACTTGGCATCACCTGTGAGGAGTCTCCCTTCTGTTTCCCTGGCATAGTACCATACCGAGCAGTCTGTAATTGAGGCATTGTTGTCATTATTCAGGAATATCTCGTTCACATCCATAAGCTCGGGAAAATTGAAATTCTTCACGAAGAGACGTTCTGAGGAGATGTAGTTTTGTATTTTCTTCAGCTCTTCCGGATGGACAATCTCATTGATGACAAAATCTGTTGTTGTTATTCTGCACGGAAGACGGAAGAAACAGTCCAGGAGATCCACAGATAAGAGATCAAAGAATA
>CAVJEL010000128.1:0-4713 GCA_963648635.1 Ruminococcus intestinalis | reverse complement strand
TGGCTAGAAAAGTGACACTTTTGGACTTTTGGGGGGCGCTGGAATTAAAAGAGACAACTCACTATAATCTTGGGCATGACAACTATCAGTTTGGGTGCGAAGGATTCCATCAATAAAGCCTTATCTGACGCACCGGAGGGTCCGGTTACCATTATTCTCAGTAAGGGTACCTGGAATGAGAAGGTCTTTATCAACAGGCCGGATGTTACAATTTTGAGTGAAGAGGGCGCTGTAATCAGTTACGGCGATAGGCATGGTGATATCCTAAACGGCCACGCACTCAATACAGAAGAAAGTGCAACGCTGACGGTCAGTGCACCGAACTTCGCAGCAATGGGTATTACAATTGAAAACTCCTTTCCATGGCCGGAAGGACGAAAATGGAACGATGAACATGACGAGAGCGAGAAGAAGGATTTGCAGGCCGTTGCCGTCGCTATCGTATTCGGTGCTGTACGCTCAAGTTTCCGCTCATGCACGTTCAAAGGCTGGCAGGACACTCTCTATGTAGACTACGGACTCTCATCATTTGAGGATTCAACCATAGAAGGCGCTGTCGACTATATCTTCGGCGCAGGCGAGGCGCTTTTCCAGGGATGTGAAATAGTATCGAAAGCACGTGGGTTTGTTACGGCTCCTTCAACATTTTCCGATGACAAAATCGGCTTTGTCTTCCATGACTGCTCATTTAAATCTAAAGATGATGTTGCAAGTGAGACAGTGTACCTGGCACGTCCATGGCATCCGGCCGGAAGTGTAAATCGTAATCCGATGGCGCTCTTCATTGACTGCGAAATATCGCGTCATATAAACCCTGCATTATGGACTGACATGTCGTCCGCTAAGCCCGGGGAGGAGAAAACAGTCCACCTTGGTGAGGACGCCAGGTTCTACATATCCTCTGAAGAGGTTCAGAATATAAAGGGGGAGGAAGCAGATAAAATGCTCTCTTCTCTTATTTCTTCCCTTTAAATGAAACCGAAACTCCTCATATAGGATGTTATTCCAAGGGCATTGAATATTTCCTTCTTCAAGAAGTAGAAGTTCCTGTTGAAGAGCACGATAAGGTTTTCTGCTGTTTCTGAAAGGGTATTTTCTGTCGTGGTGGATGATGTGTACTCGAGTGCCTTCTCGTCTACTGTTTCACTTGAGAAGCTGAAGGGCTTGAGATCCCAAAGCGACGCATCAACTGAGCTCTCGACTACCTCTTCTATATCATCAGGAAGGAGGGGAAAGAAGTCTATATTCGTTATCTCCTCAACTTCGTCAACCGTGACTGCGAAGTATGAAAGCGGGAGCGATGAGTTCTCGTGTGGCATTATAAAGCCGATAGCCTTTATTTCGGGTTCCGTATAGTCAAGAATTACCTTATAAAAGTAGTTGGGTATAGCAACTTCGTTTTCCCCGATAGTCTCATAAGGTCCGTCGGTCAATACTGGGCCTGTGACTACATATACCTCCCCTTCATCGTATGCAATAGACCTGACGGCACTTTCGAGGTCGCTCCATATTCCGGCGTTGAAGGAGTGTGTCTGGGGACACATATTTGATAGGTAGAATGTGTCGCTCATTGCATCCTGAGACCACTTGAAATCTGCAGCGGGTGCCATATGGCCCCTGTCGTAGCCACTCTTTTTGTAGTCGCTGAGTGCTGCCGAACCTGTATATATGCTCTCGTCCTCCCTGAAGTTGTCGTCTCTCGAAACAGTGGAGGAAGCGAGATTCTCCTTTGTAAGTTTGTAGGCAACCCAATAGGGGAGTTCATACTCTTCGCAATAAGCGAGGGTATAGCCTGTGTGTGACACTACAATTGAGTCATCGGGGCCGATTGGAATTTCGAGGGATGGTATCTCACCCTGGCTCTTAAGTCCGACTTCACTTTCCGTCGGTGTTATATAACAGAGTACAAAGAATATAACTACAAGCGATAAAAGTAGAAATATTATCCTTAATGCCGTGTTCTTACTTTTCTTCTTTTTTGCCATCTATTTTCTCCTCAAGCGCCTTATAGCCTTTTCTTCTCGACTCCCTTAATGTTCTAAGGAGCTTTTTCACTACGTCTCTTTCTTCTTTTGTAAGGGAAGCTATCTCATTATTAAACAAATCAAGGTGCTCGATGATTACAAGTGGAATGTGAAAAACATTCTCTTCTTTTACCGAGCTCAGGACTTTATATATAACTGCGACGACCTTCTCGCGCTCTTCGTTCGTAGATGATGAGAAAAAGAGCCGTAGTGCCTCTCCATGAAGTTTGCTTATGAGCGAGATATCCCTCTCGTAAACGAACGAATTACCCGATACTCTCCACGAGAATGCATCGTGCTGGAAGACTCCGATTGCATCAGCTTTGACTACCTTCGGAGAGGGGATTGTATTGAACATGACTCCGAATAACGAAGAGGAGGGGACAAAGCTCAAGCTTTTCTTTATCACCTCATTCCATCTTGTCGCCTCGGTTGTTTTGTCGGGAAGCCCCGGAGCATCGAATGTGTAGATGGTCTCGATTTTATCGAATACACTTCTTTCAGCCTTGAGAGCTGAATAGAGGGCAAGTGTTCCTCCCTTGCTGTGACCGGCAATAATGAGTTTTTTATAGCGCTTTGAAACCTTTTCAAGGAATTCCAGTGCCTTCCTCTCCGATGGTATCTCATCCTCGAATGCCATATTTAGGTCTTCCTTCCAGCCCGTAAGGGAAGAGTCTGTTCCCCTAAATATTACATAGCCAATATTTCCATCTAAACTAAGGGAAAGAGAAGCAAATTGCTCCTCGCACCTATTCTCCTTTGAAAGCGAAGATAGAAAATCATCAACAATTAGAGAAGAAAGCCTCTCTGTCGCAGCGACACTTTTAAAGAGCCTGGTGTCGTTGTTTTCTATTGCTAGGGGACAAAGCGGGGCGTAGAGTTCCTTGAGGGTTTTTCCCCTTCCCGAGGACGGTAGGCGTTCGAACTCTCTGTAGACCACAATTGATAGTATAAGGGCATCAACTTCATTGAAGGGAGACTCTTCAAGGGAGATGGAACCCTCTCTATAGGTATAATCAATCAGGTTTTCTTTCATTATTTTTCTCTTTTTGTAATATAACTCTCAAAAAGGAAAACGAGTAAAAAGACCACGATAACAACTACTATTATAAGAGGACTTATCCCATCGGGAGAGAAGAAGAGGGGTGCGCCGATAAGCGTGGAGTTCTTCGAGCCGACAAACGAGATTGAGTAGAGATTATTGGCAAAATGCATCGCCCAGACCGGAATGTAGCTTTTGAGGGATGTCGATAGAAAAGACGAGAGTGCCCCCCATAAAAAATATGTGACAAGCGGGATTGTCGGGTTTGAGAGCGACGTTACCTCTATGTTCTTGATGTGCGGAAGGAGAAAGAAAATGCCGCAGAAAAGAGAGAGTAGAAGTCTCTTTAAAAGCGACAACTCTTCCCCAAGTGGCGAGAGGATTTTCTCAGGAAGCACTCTGAAGGTAATTTCTTCCGCCACTGTCTGGCCGGGTAGGAGTATAATGGCAAGAAGGAAGAAGAAGAGCTTATCGAGTGCGGTATCTTTGCTGTTGTAAACGATACCCTCTCGTGTGATAATCGAGAAGAATGAAAGGACAATAAGAGTAATCAGGCTATCTCTTATAAATCTTTTTGTTTTCTTCTCCTCACTTCCGAGCGTGTCGATAATCTCAATATTGAGGCCGAACCTGAATATAAAAATAAGGGTAAGCAACAATATTATATGAGGAACGAAAGTGAGGATGAAAACGCCTATTCTATTTGTTTGGAAAAATGGCAGAGTACAAAGCACATACGATATTGCCCCTCCCGGAAAAATCCACATAAGGAGTGAAAGGACAATGGTAATAAGGTACTTCAGCCTCAAGGCTTCTTTTTCACTATAACTCTTCAATTGCTTTCTTTATCCTCATAAGAGCGCTCTCTACTTCCTTTCTGTTTGTTCCATAGTTGAAGCGCACAAACTTGTAATATTGTTTTCCAAACCATGTTCCGTCGTTCATCGCAACCGAGGCTTTAACCCCAAAGAAGCGTGAAAGAATTCCCCCTCCGTCTCCTATGTTATAGAGCTCAGGATTAGAAAGGACTTTCTTTTCAATTGAGCAATATACCTCCGAGCAGTCAAGGAAGGTGACAAACGATGAGTCGCCTTTGACCTTCTTTATCCCTATATCATAATGATTGAAGAATTCTTCGATGTAGTCGGAGTTTTCCTTAAGGTATTTACAGAGATTTTTGTTGTAGTCGTCGGCTTTTGTGTAGCACACCCTTGTCATCTCGCCTATGAAATAGCCCGGGGTAGTGAGGAAAAGAGAAGCCTGCTTTCTCTTCCATTTCTCCATCATTGACTTATCTGAAAAGACTGCGAATGCCGAGTGTTCGCCTGCGAGGTTGAAGGTCTTTGACGGTGCCATGAATGTTACGACCTCCGCCTCCACCTTTTCATTTGCCTTCCCCATTGGTATATGTATTTTCCCCGGATGGACGAGGTCTGCGTGAATTTCGTCAGATATCACAGCAGCATCATATTTTTTTGCTACATTGAGCACTTCTATTAGCTGATCCTCGCTGAATACTACTCCTGATGGGTTATGAGGCGAGCAGAAGAGAATCATTGAGGCTCCTTCTTTGAGCTTTTCTTCTATTTTCTCCACATCCAGTGAAAAGCGGTTATCTGAGTAGTCGAGTTCAACTTCGTCCATAAC
>CAVJEL010000127.1:0-4769 GCA_963648635.1 Ruminococcus intestinalis | reverse complement strand
CAGAGTTCTATCTTGCCTCGGCCAACGCAATAACAGACCGTGGGGAGATATATGAGGTGGACGGTAGAAGTAACCGTATAAGCGCAATATCTTTCGGGCCGGAGAAGGTTATACTCGTTGTCGGTATAAACAAACTTGTGCCGTCACTGAGGGATGCCGTGGAAAGGGTCAAGAATACAGCCTCTCCCGCCAATGCAGTGAGGCTTGATCAGAGAACACCGTGCGCTACTCTCGGGCGCTGTGTTTCTCACCTCTTCAGTGAAGAGAATATCCTAACCGACGGTTGTATGACAGAGGAATGCATATGCTGCAACGCACTCATTATGAGACGGCAGCGAATAAAGGACAGAGTGACGGTGATAATAGTCGGAGAAGAGCTGGGATATTGATTAGTCCTCAGCCGTTGAGGCATCGGCAATCTTCTCAAGTTTGCTGAAGCCCTTCCCCATTACGTTATAAGCTTCATTGACGAAGACGAATGCCATCGGGTCGTGTTTGTTGATAATCCTCAAGAGCTTCTGGTATTGGTGGTTCTGAACAAGAACCAATAATACCTTGTGCTCGGTATTGGTATATACTCCAACACCCTCGACAAGTGTTCCTGTCTTATGCATCTTCTCGATGACGTCACTACATATCTTGTCGATATGGTCAGATACTATATACACGGCCTTGCTGTGTTTGGTACCGAATCCGGTAAGAACATAGTTGACCATATGTGATGAACAAGCCATCCCGATGATGGAGAAAAGCATGGGCTCGAGGCCTATGAAATATCCTGAAGCAGCGACTACAAGGCCGTTGAAACAGAAAGAGACGGAGCCGACTGAAAGAGGCGTGTAGTGAGCAATGGACTGCGCTATGATATCTGCCCCGCCGGTGTTGCACCCGCTCTTCATCGTGAGTCCTATTCCGCTACCGAGAAGAACCCCGCCGAAAACAGCGCTTAAAAGTATATTGACCGGCTCTGTAACATCAAGAAAGCCGTTGTATCCCGTTACCCTTCCGATAACGGAAATCCAAAGGGAAAGAAGCGAGGATCCTATGAGCGTCTTCACTCCATACTTGAAGTTGAAGACAAACATTCCGATTGCGATAAGAGGAATGTTGACACAAAGCGATGTCAGCCCCAGGTCAAAGGAGAAAAGGTTGTAGAGGATATTTGCGATGCCTGCAGCCCCGCCACTCGTGATTTTCGCCGGCGTGTAGAAGACTGCAATCCCGAATGCTGCGATAAACGGGCCGAATATGAGATAAGCAACATCGTAGGCATTGTGTATTATATGAAAGGACTTCTTCATAGACAGTTGAATATTACAGCCTTTATTCCGTTTTAGATAGCTTACCGGGCTCAAGGAATTGTAAAATCTCTACATATCTGCACTTTTTAGTGCACCCTCATAGAGCTCTAGCGACAGCTTCGAGACCCTCTCGAGGGCATCGTCACTCGAATGGGTATATCTGTCGTTGACGGCCTTTGTTTTGTGCCCGAGTACCAGCATTCTGTCCTCCTGCGGGATATCAAAGTCACGGCCGAGTGTCGAGAATGTGTGTCTCAGGGAATGGAAGGTGATATTACGCCTCTGTCTCTCCTCATCGGTTATCGAAATATCTTCAAGGAGCGAATAGAAGGCCCCTCTCAATGCCGGGACGGACATATAGCTTTTCTTGTTCTGAGGAGAGGGAAGAATAACACCGTCGGGAGAAGCGTTGGCAAGCAAAGACCTGGCAAGAGAAGCCGGGATAAGGACTGCCCTTTCATACTTTCCCTTTGTGCTTTTGAGCCCGCTGAGATAGCCCACCGAATGCCTGATGATAATCTTATAGAGCTCTGGGTTATCGGTCGGAACTACATCTTCCGTTCGTATCGCCCTTATTTCAGATATCCTCATTCCTGTTATGATGGCAAGAAGAACGCCGTAGTAGAATGACGGAAAAAGAGAATCCTTCTTCTCCTCAAGCTTATTTCTGAGAGCAATGACTTCCTCTTTCGTCAATACTCCCCTCTCCTTATCACCTCCCGAGGCCTTGAGGATATTGTCCATCGGATTCTCCTTTATGATATTAAGCCTCACAGCCTCCTTCAGTGGAAGCGAGAACGAGTATATGATTACCCCCACAGTCGAGCTCTGTTTCTCGCTTTTGTATAACGCCTTCACAACGCTGTCGAGAACAGCAACTGTGATATCGACAAGCTTGAGATCTTTGGGAATGAGAGGCTCTACATTCTTCTCGAAGTTCTTCTTCATGTTGTAGGCATACTCCTTTCCGATGGAATCGGCCTTGAGACTGTTCTTCAATTGAATGTACTCGGAAGTATCATAAGACCAGAAGTCCTTGCACCATGAGGAGAACAGAATCTTATTGTTGGTGTTATCTGTTATGCCCTTTTCAAGCGCTTTCGACGCAACAATCGCCGCATCCTCCTTCCTCACGATTGTTCCGAATCCCATAATTCCCAGCCTCTCCTTAAGGCAGTCGATACTCTTCGCGCTCTTTGCCTTCCCCGTCGTCTTATCAAGGAAACATACATACCAATAGTCCCCTCCCTTCTTGTGCCTCTTATACAAGTAAAACTCTCTTCTGTGTGCCATTACGTCCTCCTTTTCTGCACTTTTCTCTGCACTCTCAGCTTTTTCAACAAATTTATAGAGATAAAATTAATTCCACCAACCTCTTAATCCAACTCAGACCAAGAGATGGAAAGACTATATTATCAAAGCAAAGTCGAAGCTCCTCAAGAGAGGAAATAATGAAAAAAATCCTTACAATCGCATTAGTTGCACTCCTGGCTGCAAGCACAGCATTCGCAGGCCTCTCAGGTAGTGCAAGTCTCGGACTTGGATATAATTTCGAGGACAAAACATATGGTTTCTCAAACGATTCTGAAGTCAAGGTCACCTACGAACTCACAACAGAAGAAGCTGGTGAAGTAAAAGAAGGAACTGTCTACGCAGGAATCAAGGCATCATTCGTTCTTTCAATCAAAGACTATAAGACATTTGATGAAGGCGCTCCTACATGGAACATCAAGCCGGCAATCGCAGAAGCTTATGTTGCAGGAACAGACTGGAAAGTCAGTATCCTCGGTGCTCAGAAGAGCCTCGACTTCGCTGCATCGGCAATCGACAAGTCTTCAAACTCTGACAACGACGCTCTCGTAGCATCTTCAGTTGCAGTTAACAAGACGGCTGCTCCCGGTCTGACAGCTAGTTATAAGGACTGGACAGTATCTATTGGATTCCATAATGCAGAAAAGACGAACGACGCTATATATACTTGTCAGATTGTATATTATTCTGAAGGTAGTCCGTCAGATTTGAAAGTTGCAGTTGTGAAGGGAACAGTGAGCGATTGTAATACAAAAATGGACGAATTGAAGGAAGCAAAGAATGTAGTCTTGACAAGTTATTGGACTGAAGAAACAGCTGAGAAGAAAGTAAAAGATGATTATGCTAACTTCAGCGTCACAGCAGCAACTCCTGAATTTGTTTTTGGTGATTTCAAGGTTAAGGCTGGTATATCTGCAGGAGATAGAGGCAAGGATCTCGGAGTTCTCGGCTTCTCAGGAAAGGTTGCTTATGACACAGACCTCGTGAAAGTATCTGTTGCTTCCGACCTCGTTCTAGACAACCTCGGTGGAGACAAGGTGAAGGTTGATGCTGACGTTGCTCTCAACGCTCAGTATTCATCTCTTGTTACCTTTGATGCTTACTATGGAACAAAGGTCGATACTCAGGCTAAATTTGATACTGCCAACAAGTTTGGATATAACACAAACAAAAAGGCTGGGAATGATACCATTGAGAATCTTCTCTCCCTCAAAGCAGTTGTCGACCTCAAGGAATACAATGTTCCTGTCAGCTTGACAGCGAAAGCAAAGAACCTGGCTAACGATGAGAGAGTGTTCGGCGTTGAGGCTGCTCTGGCTCTTGAGAACTCTTTCACAGCAGGTATCGGATTCGACTATGCCGCTGTTTATGTAAAAGATTTTGCTGGTCTTTATGCTGTTAGTGGAAAAGTTGGTTACAAACTCGGTATGTTCCAGCTCAATGCAGGCATGACATATGCTTCATTAACATATAAAAAAGAAGTTAATGATAAGATTAAAGAGGTAAATAGACAGCTTTACTTTACAGCTAGTGTTGAGACATCGGAACTTGTTCCTGGTGCTACACTTAGCCTCGCTTATGGTCCTGTCACAAACAGCAGTGGCGTTGCTACATCCAACCTCCTCGACGAAAAGGGAGAGAAGGGTGGAAAGCTCGACTTCACATGTAAGATTGCTTTCTGAGGGTAATTGTACTTGATAGTATGCCACGGCTTAGGTCGTGGCATTTGTCGTTATCAGGAGAACAAATCATCGAGTGTGATATCACTGCTGATTATCTCGGAGTACATATTTGTGCTGTATCCTGATATTGTAACAAGGGTGTAGTTTATTCCTTTTCTAGTTTTTGTCTGTTCGAGGAAGATTCTCTTTTTATTTATAAGATTGTCCTGCATCTCCCTTGTCATTGAATATTTTGAACCATCTTCTGTCCACTTTACTTCAACTATATTGATAATTCCGTCGGCCCTGTCGATAAGAAGGTCTATCTGGGCTCCTTTCTCGCCCTCGCTGAGTTTACTCTTGTCGGAGAACCAGCAGTAGCACTCTGTTTCAACTCCCTGTATTCCTAGTTTACGCTTAACCTGGTCAATGTGTAGTAAGACTACCCTCTCGTAAGATAGACCACACCATGCTCTATATTCTGCCGATGTCGATA
>CAVJEL010000126.1:0-4796 GCA_963648635.1 Ruminococcus intestinalis | reverse complement strand
CAGAACATGAAGCAATACAAGAAGTAGTCGCCGAATCCTACCGCACACGGATAGACGCCGAGGAATTGAGGAGGGAGGTGAAAGCTCTCTTCAATGAAGCCAACGAGAATGAGTACAGGGTAGCCGAGGAAGAGGGAGCAAAGTCAAGAATGTTCCCTTACTGGCGTGGTGTCGGTATGGCTTATGCAACAATCATAAGTCTGATAGACGAGAAGGAGAAGGGAAGATGAGGCGGAGAGCATATGAGAGAGATAAACACAATAGTAACCGCTGAAGACATTATAGCCTATACGGCTTTAGGTATCGGGCTTTTGATATTAGCCGGCTGGAGTATCAAAGCATGGTTAGCGGAAAAGAAAAGGAAGAAGGATGATAACAAAAGAAACACAAAAGGAAATAGATAAGATGCTCATCAAGGAAATACAGACCGCGAATAAAAAGGTGGCTGATACCTTAAAGAGCGTTAAAGCTCAAATGATGATGGACTTTGATAGGGATAGAGTGATAGATGCGTTCTATCCCTTGCAAGGGGACTTACTGGATCTATCGGAAAAGATAGACAGATACGCAAAGAGGATTAAAAGAAATGGGTGAATACATAGTTGAGGTTATAGCATTGATAGCACTGTTTACACTATCAATTGCTTTTATGATTCTTATCACCGTAAGTCAGAGTAGGCTTGCTAAACATATGGACACTCTCGATAAAAACAGAGAGATGGTAAGAGAAGAGATAGACAGCGTAAGAGAGAGATTGAAGAAACTCGAGATAAAGGAGAAAGGAAATGACTGAAGGTGCAGCAGAGTATGAGATAGACCTCTTATTCTCAAAGTATGAGAACAAAGAGTTGAAGAAACAGGTTGAATGTTATGACAAGATTACTTCTCTGGAAAGCATGGAAGGCAATACTGAAGAAATGAAAGAAGGCATAGATAAAGCAAAAAGAATTATCTCTTCATCTAAGTCTAACATGTATTTCCTAGTACGTTTTGTAGAGGAACTTAAAGCCTCTATAAGAGCCTTATATGGAGACGAAGATGACAATTCATGAATTGTATTTATGGACAGAGGGGAAGGAAGAGGTGGTTGAGGTATTAGCCGCCTCCCGTAAAGAAGCTAAAGAGAAAGCTCGCAAGGTTTACGGTAGTGATGTTATCATATTCTACAAAGGAGAGAAGAAATGAAACTGTATGCTTTTGATGTATGGAAGGACGGGGAAGAGAGAAATAGAAAAACCGTCTATGGCGAGTCTAAACTGGAAGCAAGTAGAAAGCTCATGACAAAATACAGTGGTTATAATTTCTTTTATAAAGGAATATCAACAGGAAACGAGAGAGAGAATTATGCCGACAAAGAAGAAAAATGAAGAAGTAGTGGAAGAGAAGAAAGCGGACTATAGGGTTATACCGGCAGAGGAAGTGGCAGACTACCTTTCTAACGGGTATACACTTGTTGGTGGTGCAGTGTCCAAATACAATTGTTGGTATCAGGCGGTAGTGAAGGAGTGAATATGAAATTACTGGTGGCTCTATTGTTGTCCGTGTTTATTGCGATAGTAGGCTTTTGTGTAGTAACAGAAATTAAAACACCCAAGACTGAGGAGACTTATACAGTGCCTATGCTTGAGGATATTCATGGACAGATTGAAACAATGGAGACCATCAGAAAACATATTGATTCACAGACTGATGCTATCATTGATTTAAAGAGCGAGAACAGTAAGCTCCAAGAACAAGTGGAGAGTTTGAAGAAAGAGAACAGCGGGCTGATACAAGAGAGGAATGAGCTTGTAAAAGAGTACAATAATCTTGTTGAAAGCTATGATTATCTTATTGAAATGATTGAAGATGTAAACACTTCAGTGCTATAATTCCTATGAGAAACCAATCTGTACTCAATTTAGCAACTCCCTCTTTTAAATGAATCTCCCCAATCGGAAGAAAGGGGAGAATTTTATGGGCGAATAGTGTTAGGACTTACCACTCCCAGCCGACTGTGGCTGATACGGTAAGATTATCTATATTCCAGCTGATATTCTTGATGTCAGCAAAAGAACCGAACATATATGTAGCTCCGAGTTTACCCATGAAGGACGCCCCGAACCGCATACCGATGTCTCCGGCGAAACCGTACATAAGAGACTTATTCTCGAACCCGAAAGCAAGACCGAGGTCTGCAAAGAACTTGCTCTTCTTCTCTTTGAGGAGTTTAGCATTGTCTGAAACAAGTTCGTCATTCTTCACAATAAGAGCGTTAACGTCCTTTTTGAGATCTGCATATCTCACTTTGAACTCTTCAAGTTCGTCCCCCTTCAGAGTCTTCTTTGTTTCGAGTTCAACAACGTCCTCGTCAACTTTCACTGCTACCGCTTCCGGAGTCACTGAATCCGAAGATTCTATCGATGTCGTCAAAGTCTCTTCTGATGTCTCCTTTGATTCTGTCACAGTCCCGTTTATGGTTTCGATAATAGTTGCTGGCTTCTTTAGAGTGACAGGCCAAGCCATAACCGACCCCAACGCCAAGACCAAGACCACACAAAACATAAAAAGTTTTTTTAAGCACATTTAAGTTCTCCTTATTTGCGTTCGATGAAGTAATTGACAATCTCTTCTGGAGTAGTGAGCTTATTTACGTCCTCAAGAGCTTTCTGATAAACGGCTTCTGACTTCTTAGCAACAGCGGGCTTATACATTTTGTTGCACCAGAGACCGGCACAAGCCACAAAGAGGGCTGATACACAAAGAAGTACCCATACAAGTACCCAAGTTGTCATAAGTGAAGCAATAGCATAAGTCAGAACAGCAAGCACCATGAAGCCATCCATCACCCAATACTGCCAGACAAGAACTGTTTTATCTGTACTAAACTTGAGGAAGAAGTCAACCAGAAGCAGAATGAGGACGGCAAAAATTGCTTCATTAACAAAGTAGTAAACCATTCCATCAACGCCATACATGATCAACTTGATAAGTCCTGTAATGACTACACCTGTAAGGAAAGCACAAGTATAAACAAAAGCCTTGTGATCCCAGAGATTTAATTTTTTCTTTTCTTCCATTTTTGTCTCCAAATTACAATTGTGCTTAGTTATCCCATGAACTGCGTCATAGAGAGAGATGCTGATAAACCCGAGGACAAGACCTTGCCCACCATACATGATTACATTCTTGAAGCCGCCAACCACCAGACCGCCATATAACAGACCAATAATCAGACCTAATCCTGTCTCAATGTATGGAATATAGACGTTGGGGAGAGTTGTGTAATGCTTGATAAGATAGCCTACAATCAGCAATAAAGGCACACTCATAAGCAGTTCTTTGGCACAGATGTAACTTAGGATTAAAAGAACTTCTGCCATATTAACTCCAGTGACTAAGGATAACTTTAGCGATAGACGCACAGGCAGAAGAAACCAGGGGAGTAAGCAACTTGACAAAAAAGTTAAGCCATCTCTCCTTGTCTTTCCTGTTTTCACTATTCGCCTTTTTCCTTTCGTCCATAATAAAAAGTATAAGCACATAAAAACCACAAAAAAAGTGTGCAAATTTATGCACAGTATACAGTTATACACAGTGACAAATATTGCACACTTCCTAATTTACACTTTAAGGAGAATGCGTAGGTATTATACCAAACGACTCCTAGTAAGCTCAATGGTTAACAATACAGTCTACAGAAAACAACAGGGCATGAATGTAATAACAATCCCACTCATTGAGGGAGAGAATTATCTTTTTGGAATCAGCCGGGCTTATACCTCCCATGTCTATCCCAAGTGCTTTTATTCTCTCTAAAGCAGTGTATTCGCATAGGTGTCCATCACATAAGACTTCTGCAATAAGCATGCTTGTAAAGTCATCATTTATCAGATCCAGCACTTCAAGCAGTTTTCTGTCAGTGTAACCGTTTTTAATAGCAATTTCTTTTAACATTTAAAGCTCCTCAATTCCTTTAGCAAACAACAGGTAGTGAGTAATTGTCTCACTGCCTTTGAAATATAGACAGAAAATTTAGCCCGAAAGAATAAAAATGGAGGGTGTAAACATTTATTCACTGTGCTAAATTATACACACTTAAAGGAGAAAAACATGAGAGTTACATTTGAGAACAGAGATGAGTATTTGCATTTTTGCGAGAGTTTTGACGGTGACACATGGGGCTATTCAGTAGCATTTAAGATGGATGGATCATGTAAGTTGTTGCCATTCGAGGAGTTTCTTGAAGAGTACATTGAAGATTTTCCGGTTACACTTGAGTTCAGAACAGACGTCTTACAGATAAGCGGTGTAATGATAACAGGTAGAATCTTCCTTTGTGACTTTGACAAGATGGAAGAGATAGCCGAAGAAGGTGAAGAGATGATGGAAAGTAATCATCTGACTGGCACAATCATTGGCGTAAGTAGGGTTATTGACCTAAATGACTGGTATGATGAAACAAGGCGTTACAGAGACTTGTTCAACAGAGACCTTTCAGCGGATGTTATCGACTACTACAGAAGAGAACTTCTTAAAGGCGGTTTCAAGAAAGTCCTGTGTGAGGTAGACTGAAACTAATGGAGGGGTAAAACCCTCCTTTTAATTTGTGAAATTTGCTATGAATTCACAAAACTTTGACTTTAAGGTATTCCAGACAGGGGATAAGCCAGCTAATACCTCATTGAAGTCTACCACCCCCTTCCCTCTATATATTAAGAGGGCCAGATAACATAGAAATAGAAAGATAATAAAATTAATGAACTTCTTCATGTTGGTATGAGCCGGCTAATCCCTCATAACAATTCAAGACATAC
>CAVJEL010000125.1:0-4821 GCA_963648635.1 Ruminococcus intestinalis | reverse complement strand
ATAACTATTTTAACGATTTCAAAGAACCAAATGAGGAGTTGAAGAGTCTCTGTAGCTTCAAGCACGGAAATTAATGTCGTTTACTATAATAGCGAACTATTGAAATCCTTTTTAAAAGCATGCTATTATTACTCTGTGAATTTATAAGGAAGAAAACCATGCAGAAGTACACGCCGAACGGACTGTTGTTTAAGCAGATACATGACAGACTTGAAAAGCAATCGAATAATGCGCTCAGGGCAAAGGACCTGACTATGATGCAGGTATCTGTGCTTATGGCATTGAGCGAGGCAGCGGAAGAGCAGATGACAATGAAAGAGCTTGAACGTTATTTCGGAATTGCACAGTCAACGGTCGCAGGGATAGTCTCAAGGCTGGAGCAGAAAGATTTAGTAGAGGCATTTGGAGATGATGAGGATAGACGTATCAAGGTTGTGCATATAACTAGACTTGGAAAGCTTTGCTCAGATGAGGCTTCAATAGAGATGCAGAGGGCAGAAGAAAAACTTCTTCAAGGTTTTTCCGATGAAGATAAAAGTAATTTAAATCGCTTGTTGACCCGTGTCGCCGACAATCTGAATTAACGGATTTTAGAGGACAGGGGAGTTTTATTTTTAAATAAATCAATAGCATGCTATTAAAATGGAGAGTATTATGTACGAAGACAAATCGTTGGAAGTTTTTGAAAATGCACCGGTAGGGAAAGCGGTATTACAGAATGCACTGCCAGCTATGGCTGCAATGCTGATGGTTCTGATTTATAACCTGGCTGACACCTTTTTCATTGCGCAGACACATGATGATTTGATGGTTGCTGCTGTCTCGCTTGCAACTCCCGTGTTCCTACTTTTTACGGCAGTCGGCACGATATTCGGAATCGGTGGTGTTTCTGTGATTTCCCGTGCTATGGGGGAAGGGAGAAAAGAATATGCGAGGAGAGTGAGCTCTTTCTGCATGTGGAGTTCTGTTGGAGTCGGAATCGCAATGTCAATATTGTTCCTGGTTTTCATGAATCAAATCCTCTCTTTTGTCGGAGCAAGTAGAGATACATGGGACTATGCAAAGACCTATCTTGTCATTGTCAGTTTTTCGGGGCCGTTTGTCTTGATTTCAAATTGTTTCTCAAATGTTATCAGGGCGGAAGGACAGTCAGGAAAGGCAATGATGGGACAGGTAATCGGCAACTTACTCAATGTTGTTCTTGATCCACTTATGATTTTAGTCTTCAAGTGGGATATAGCGGGAGCTGCAATTGCGACGGTAATAGGCAATGTCGCGGGTGCGATATATTACATTCTCTACTTAAGAAGTGGAAAATCGACACTGAGTATCGGAATAAAGGACTTTTCATTGAAAGACAACATAGCATCAGGAGTTCTGAAAATAGGTATTCCTGCGGCTCTCGGCTCATTCCTGATGAGCATATCGAGTATAATAATGAATGCCCAGATGACAAAGTTTGGTGATATGGCACTCGCAGCTGTCGGTGTTGCCATGAAAGTCACTATGATGACGGGAATGGTCTGTATTGGTTTGGGGCAGGGGGTGCTCTCTCTTCTCGGCTACTCTGTCGGTGCGAAGAATTGGAAAAGATACAAAAGTGTACTTCGCTTCTCGCTTATCTTTGCATTTATATTGAGCACAACACTGACATTATTGTGCTATATCTTCATAAACCAGATAGTCGGCGTATTCCTGACGGATGCCGGGGCATTTGACTACGGCGTTTCATTCTCTCGCATTCTCCTTTGTACCAGTTTCCTTTTCGGCGTGTTTTATGTCCTTACAAATGCACTTCAGGCGGCCGGCGCTGCAAGAGAGTCTCTCATTGTGAATATCTCAAGACAGGGCTTGATATATATTCCTGCAATGTTTCTGCTGGGCTCTCTTTTTCATGAAACAGGGCTTATCTGGGCACAGCCTGTTGCTGATGTGTTATCTCTGCTTTTGGCCGTTATCCTTTACGTCAGGGCTTCGAAGAAATTTCTGAAAGATTGATGGATTTGCCACTCTCTGTAGGGTAAGGCACGAAAAGCAACAACGGCCTAAGTATTCCATATGCAGAGTGCTTGAAATTGGCGATAAATGGCAGTTAACGATACCAAATTTGAAAAAAATAAAAAAAGAGTAGCGTTAAACGGGGAAAATGGACATACTGTAGATTGCGAGGTGATGTGATATGAAAATCTACAAAAGGGAAAAATACCTTGAGAAAGTAAGACCTTTCTATGACTCGGATTTAATTAAGATCATCACAGGAATCAGACGTTGCGGTAAGTCCTGCATACTAAAACTCATTGTGGATGAGTTGAAAGAGAAGGGGGTCGCGGAGGATCACATCATATACATCCAGCTCGACAAGAAAAACTTCAAATGGATTAAGACTCCCGGGGAGCTCGAGAGCATTATTGACTCCTATGTAAAGGATTCGGGCTTCTACTATCTTTTTGTTGACGAAGTGCAGAACGTGAAGGGTTTTGAAGCCGTTATACAGGGCTATCAGGAGGAAGAGAATTTCTCGGTTTTCCTGACGGGCTCGAATTCTTACCTCCTCAGTGATGAGATTTCAACAAAGCTCACAGGGCGGTATATCAAATTCGAGGTGTACACTTTGGATTTTGAGGAGTATGAGCAGATGAAACTCTTCCATGGATATACCTTGTCCTCGGATAAGACAGAGGAATTCAAAGAATACGTAATAAACGGAGGTTTCCCTAAAAGCCTGGAATTCCAAGACCAGAGAGCAAGACAGCTTTATACAGAGAGTATAATCAGCGAGATATTCGAAAAGGACATCAAAAAGAGGAACAAAATCAGAAATAGGGCTGTGTTTGAAAGGATACAGAACTACTTGATTGGAAACTACGGCGCAACATTCTCCTTGAAGTCTGTATATGAATACTTCAGGGATGTCGAGAAGGTAAACGTCACAAAGGCAACCCTACGTAAATATATCGATATCCTCCTCGCTGCTAAAATCCTCTATAAATGCGAAAGGTTCGACCAGAAAAGTAAAAGAGTGCTCAGCGGTGAATGCAAATTCTATTTAGCGGATTTAAGCATATTCTTTGCGATGAACGTGGACAACAGGATAAACTTTGGTGCATCGCTGGAGAATATCGTCTACCTCTATCTCTTGAGCTATGGATATAAAGTGAGTGTCGGGAGAATCGGAAAATTCGAGTGTGATTTCATAACAAGGGATCTGGACAATCAATACGCATATATTCAGGTATCACAAAGCGTTTCTGATAAGGCTACGGAGAAAAGGGAGTACAGGCCGTTCTCACTTATCAGGGACGGTTATCCTCGGTATCTATTGACTTTGGACAGGTTGAAGAGCCAGAGAGACGGCGTGAAGCACATCGACATCATTGATGTAATAACTGGTAAGATAAAGATCTAGTTTATTTATGACAGAGAAGGTTGGTGAGAGAGGCGATTGAGTCTTCGATTGAGTCCATATCGCCGAGGGTTAGTCCCTTTCCTTCGAGCATCTTTTTAAGTTTAGCGCCTTCTGTCATGTAGAGCGGGTTATAGGAATATATGTCAAGGATTGTACCTGTTGATTTGACTTCTCCTTTCTCAAGGAGAATGACATCAGTTGCATAGGAAGCAACCTCCTCAGGGTTATGGGAGGTAAAGATAATTGTCTTATCCTCCGTATTGAGCTTTTTGAGGAGCGTAAATATCTCCTTCCGGCTCTTCTCGTCGAGGCCCGATGAAAATTTCGTCAAGAACGATTACATCAGGCTTGAGGGAGAGTATTCCGGCAGCTGCAACTTTTCTCTTCTCGCCTTCTGAGAGTGCGAATGGGCTTCTATTCCACTTGTCCATGTCGATACCTACATCCCTCAGTGCATTCTCAGCATCTAAGGTTGCTTCATCCTTGCTTTTCCCAATTGTGAGTGGCTCGAATGCGACATCGAGGAGGACAGTCTTCTTGAAGAGCTGACTCTCATGATATTGGAAGACAAGGCCCAACTAAGTTGAGTATTCGTGATACAATTCAAGAGAGCCGTCTAAATTCTTCTATACAGGAAATTAATGAACGGTTCTTTCTTATTGCCGGAAGTTAGCACCTTTTCTCAACAGGATTAAAGCAGAGCTTAAGAAGTTTATCCAAGATGACTTTATGGTAATTCTCGAAAGGTTCAGGCATTTCTCAAATAGTACAAGGGAATTTCTCAAAAGGTATGGAATCAGAGCTCAAAGTCAGACATAAAATTCTACTGCTGACCGTGCCGAATGCAGTATGGCTCTGATATGGAACATGGAAAGCGTTTTAATATCTAAGGAAAAGGCAAAGAAGATAGCCCCTGCCATTGATTGCCATCTGACACTTTTTATCTGAAATTCCGTTCAAATCTTCTTATGCATGATTGCCTAAATGATGGTGTGACTCTACGAGGTCAAAAGGCTCTGTTACTATTGTAATGAAGTTGATGAAGTAATGAGTGAAGTTGAGTGAAGTAAAACTTTATAAATGAATATGGGGAAATGATGAAAATATGTCATATAGGTCAACTCTTAAAGTAATGCTGTTTTTTTGATTATAAAACTTAATTACTCATAATTAAAGGAATAGCAATAACTTTTTAATTGAATGAAGTAAATGAAGCAGTGAGTGAAGTTGAGTGAAGTAAAACTTCACTGTCTTCACTTTTTTCTTGCATAATGTTATGGTAATGGTCGGAAGCGTATTATGCAGATAGAAGAATTGTTGCCTCTTATCAATCTTGAAAATCGGAATATTGAGTTTAAGAGAGGTTTTTGTAAAACAAAATTTTAGTGAATAAAAATACAACGTCTATCGCATTT
>CAVJEL010000124.1:0-4928 GCA_963648635.1 Ruminococcus intestinalis | reverse complement strand
GTCAAGGAGAACACAGTTGCTTTCGTCGCATGGGTAAAGGACGACGGAACAGCATATAACTTCGAGGATAAGGTAACATCTAATCTGACACTTAAGGCCTCATACAGAACAACGGCTGTCGTTACATTCGTGAACGGTGAGACAAAAACAACCAAAGAAGTGGAATACGGTAAAACTGTTAATAAACCGGCTGATGAGGTAAAGAGAGAAGTCGGTGGCTTTGCTTCTTGGAGAAACGAGAAAAACGAAATCTATGATTTCAATACCCCTGTTACTTCCGATATAACGCTCAAAGCATCGGTGTGGAAAGAGATAACACAAACTGATGACGTCTTTGACGAAGGTATTGCTGCATATATGCTTACGTTGGAGTTTGCTGAGGTAACCAATTCAAAAGAAGGGAAGAAAGCTTCTGGAGATATAGCGCTCAGTGACTCTAATTTGAAGGATATTATAGTTTATTCTCTAGGCAGGGCTGATTTTGGCAAATTTGTCGGTTATATGGAAAATGAAGGAGTGAAGTATTATACAGGAAGTGGACAAGACTCATCCGCTGATCTTAAGTATCTCTACTGTGAAATTACAAGTAAGGAAAATTATACAGTCGGCTACGATGCAGCAGCTGATCCCGCATCGGTTACAGCCAAAAAGCTGACAATTTCTGCTAAGTTCAGCGAAGGTGAAAAGGGTAGCTCGGGAATTACAAAGAAGGGTGAATTCTGGGAAGAAAATCCGGTCACTGTTGTCATTAGTGGCGTGGATGAGATTGTAGATGAAGACACGACATCTTACAGATTCAATTATACTCTCACCAAAGATAATAAAACGAATCTATTTTATGTTGAGAGCTCTGTAACTGACGACAACGCTATGATATTAACATATTCAAACCAAACTGATGATTATCTCTGGAAGTATGTATCGCAACAGGGAAATAATTAGTCCTGTTATCAATCTTACCTACCTGCCACCTCTTCTTGAGGTGGCTCATTCTTTTAAGTGATCTTTCTTCACAATATGTCGAATGTGTGGAGGAAAGGGAAAGAGTCTTTGTTGTTTGATTTTTCCCTGTTGTCTTGTTTTCAAAAGCGCCTTAAATTACATCCACGAGGCAAAAGATATGAATAAATCAGTTTTGAAAATCTGTTCAATTGTTTTCGGAGCACTTTCACTTTGTGCTCTTGTCGTTTTATTGTGTTTCTCAATCACTCTCCCGCACACTGAGATGTATCGTGTATGGGGGTCTGTATATACTCAAAGCTACTCCGGTTATTTCGATACCACACACCTTAGTAGCATGATTTTACTCGCATTCGGCTCCTTCTGGGGATTCGTACTCTTCTTTGCTCTTCCATGTGATAAGTGTAAGAAGGCAACCTGTAAAGAGGAGGAGGCGAAGAGTGAGGAAGTCAAAGACAGCGACGCTTCATGCTGTTGTTGCTCCCAGAAAACAGATGAGAGTGAAGTGAAAGAAAATTAAGAGATGTAAGGATTTCTTGTGTTCAATGAATGAGTCTTCCACCCGGGAGGCTCATTTCTTTATGACACGAAGTATAAAACCTTTAAGGTACTGACTTTCCGGGAACGAGAGTCTCACGGGATGGTCGCTACCGGCACTCAAAGTCTCAAGCACCTGTATTTCGCATCCTGCGTCTGTAGCCGCCCAACTCAGGAGCAGAAGGAAGTTTTCCCTTGTGAGGGCGCCCGAGCAGGAGAATGTAATGAGAATTCCCTCGTCCTTAATCTTCATCATGGCAACCCTGTTGAGGTCCTTGTAGGCTTTGACGGCCCCGTCGAGCTTACTCTTCGTCTGGGCAAGTTTCGGCGGGTCGAGAATTATAGTATCGTAGTAATCTTCCTCTATTGTCCTCAGGTGGTTGAAGCAGTCGGCATTGATTGTTGTCACCTTCTCCCGGCTTCCTTCTGGAAGTACACCTTTGTTCTCATTGAGGTGTATTTGATATAACAAATGCCTGAGGGCACTTTCCGAGCTGTCGACACAATCAATTGAAAGAGCACCCGAGCGGAGGGCGTGTAGGGTAAATGCGCCTGTGTAGGGGCATACGTCGAGAACACGCTTACCTTTAGTGTACTTTTCAGCCCTGTTTCTGTTATCTCTCTGGTCGCAATAGAAACCTGACTTCTGGCCCTTACCAGGGGTTATCTCATACCATATGCCACTCTCCATGAAGAGTGTGTTGTCTTTCGGTGCTTCGCTGTCCTTGAGTTCCACTCCGTTCTTGAAGTACCTTACCTTTTCGCTTATGCCTTCGCTTGAAGCATAGAATGCATCGGCAGATACCTGCACTAAAGATGGATGAAGTGTTTTCTCGAGTGTCTTTATGATGACTGGGAGGAAGTGCAGAGCAAAGCGTGAGGAGAGGATGAGGTGAATCTCCTGAGCATAGCAGTCTGCAGCAAGGCCCGGAATGAAATCAGCTTCCCCGTGAATGAGACGGAAGCAGTTTGTGTTTTCGAGTGTAAAGAAATCCTTTCTTCTCCTTATGGCATTAACGATGAGACCTTCAACAAAGCTTTCATCTGTTACTTCGTCTTTATTCCATGTGAGGAGGTGTAGGACAATATGGGACTTCTCGTCGTACCAGCCCTTTGCAATGAATGTACCGCTTTCTGTGTAGACCTCAGCCCAGTCAGGACGTGTGAAGAGAGGACTAAGGGATTTAATTGCTCCTGTGAAGACCCACGGATGGTGCTTCTCAAGCTGTTTTGATTTGTTATCTTTGATTACGACTCTGTACATTCTTTTCTTTCCTCTTCGATAAGCATATACTTTTTACCATGAAAAAGAAACTTGTTGTCTTTGATCTGGATGGTACACTTCTCAATACCCTCGGTGATATTAGGCGTGCCATAAACTATGTCCTCTCATCCTATGATATTCCTCAAATAAGTGAAGAGGAGACAAGAAAAGCTGTCGGTCTCGGCCTCAGAAATGCGCTTATACAGGTAGTGAATAAAAGCGGGGCGGTAATTGAAGATAATGATTTCTCCCTTATGAATGAGCTTCTCGTGGCATCATATATGAAGCATCCCTGTGTATACACAAAACCCTATCCGGGAATCGAAGAACTGCTTCTTTGGCTTAATGAAAACGGCTTGAAGGTGGCTATTGCATCCAACAAGAAGGAGAGTGTGGTCAAAGAGATAGTAAAGACAATGTTTGGGCAAATCAAATTCGCCTTTGTGCTCGGTGAAAGCGGAAAGTACCCCCTTAAACCCGACCCCGAGGGAATTTTGAGCGAAATTGATAAGCTCGGCCTCAAGAGTGACGACATTATCTACATCGGAGACAGCGAGGTGGATGCCCTCACTGCAGAGAATCTCAAATGCGACTCAATCATCGTCAACTACGGTTTCAGAACGCCGAAAGAGCTTGAGGAAGCCGGGATAAAGGAAAGCGTAGGCTCCCCCGAAGAGGTGATGAATATAATAAAGGAAAGGTATCTTTGACAAAAATCCCGGTTTTACCCGGGACTAAAGTGTCGGTCAGATGACAAGGATGAGGGAGAAATAATCTCAGCATATCTTTTCTGCTCCCGCTTTCTTATCGGAAAACCGAAACGAAAGAAGGGGCGGTGTTATTAACCTGGATACGAAGTCCCGGATCTCTTTTTTTGACGCATGTGGAAGAGGTGAATAGCGTTTGTCTCATTTGCGCTTTGCGTGTGGACGCATCTCGGCTCTGAAAACGCTTTACGCTCTGTTCTTGAGGGGGTGAGGGTACGGCGCCCCCGACCTTTATGTGAACCTGTCATTTTATAAGAATGATGTTCGTTATAGCTTTGCCAGAATGCTCCCGGATAAATCCGGATTCCGACGTCTCTATTGCAGCCTTATAGTTCATCTGCAACTGAACCGACAGCCGAAAAAACTCCTTCCACATCCATATCATCTGACCGATTCAATCAAGAGGCAAATTCCTCGAAGATCTCGACAAAGCCGTCATTCACATCAAACGGGGAGATGTACTCCACACTTGAAGAGACAAGTGCATAGTCGATTTTCGATGATGTCTCATCGTTTTCGTGCCCGAGTTTCTTGAGGTAGGTTTTAACCTTATTCCTGTCATAGTTGATGGTCTTCACGATTTTGACATCACACTTATACGGAGTCTGGTTTCCTTCTGCATTGAAGCGGTAGCCGATTCCTCCCTTCGAAATTACAACTTCGCTTCCCCTGATTGAGACCATGTTGCTGAAGACAGCCATAATCTCCTGCCTCTTTACGTTGAGTGCAGTCTCGGCGTCGATGTCGATATCGAGTGCGGCCTTAGTCTTCTCGATTGCAAACGAGAGCTTTCTCCGCTCCTCAAAAAGATACATCAAGAAGTCTGCAAGCCTTGTGACTTTACCCTCGAGGTCGAAGAGCGAGAAACGATATGGCTCCCTTGTCACCTCATTCTCGGCTTCTTTATCAACTTTGCTCTTCAGAACAGTGTTTGTCACCGTCATGATATTCCCCTCATTTCTGAGGATGTCTTCGCTCTTTGTAATAAGCTCATTGAGCTTGTTCTGAAATCTGAATGCTTCTTTCAAATTCATTTTCTTTCCCTCCTGTTTGAGAATTGACATCCCCTATGTCGGTAGTCTTCTTCTGTCATTGCAGGAAGAAAGATATATCATGATGCTGTTCCTGTCTTCGCATGGGAGGCGATATTTTCGCCTATCTCTCGTGTGCATTCTACGGGCATATCAAAAAGAAGAAGGTGATGTTTGAGATGATTTAAACTATAGCGGAAGTTGACTTATGGGAAGTTGAACTACCTCGCACTAGAAGTACGAGGAATCTTGTTTCCTGCTTCTCAGGTTCTTGCTTAGAGCGCATTGCCCCAGAGGCAAATCCTCCACAGGCTTATTGACGGCCCCGCCGTCAACGGACGATGGTTCCCACCGCCCAGCTGTTTTCCA
>CAVJEL010000123.1:0-4975 GCA_963648635.1 Ruminococcus intestinalis | reverse complement strand
TTTTCCCCATAGAAATAATTTGCGTTTTCCCTCTTCCGGATAGATAATTATCGAAAAGGAGAGGTTTATTTTGATAGAGCCGTGTACGGCCCATAAGCGAGAATTTGATGAGTTACCCCAGGCGGTGGTAGCTGTTCCGCAGCCGACAACGATAATAGGTGCATTTTCAGAGGCCATGAAAGGGTGGAGTTTAGTTTGCAACACACCCGACGGCATTACTATCAGCTTATCGCGCCGGGACGATAATGTTGTCAGGGTCGTTAGTACAGAGCGGCAGGACAAGAAAAGATTCACACTCTCCAGTATCAAATACCGTCCGGAAGACAAGTGGGCGGGAGCCGTGAAGGCTGTTTTCTTCGAAATTGAAAAGCTCAGAGTGAAGGTACCCGGCTTCAATATCCTCATCCAGGGAAACGGTTCGGGGTCGGTCTCGTCGTCTCTCTTTAGTCAGATTTATGTGGGGCTTTCAATAGCCTTGAGTAAGGTACTCAACCTCAACTACTCGCGTGATGATATCTTCGCTCTCGCTCTCAGCGCCTCTTCTTTTGTGCCACGCCCCGTGCGCTACAGGGATTTATGGGTACTCTGCTATGGCGAAGAGAAGAAGATATATCTATGTGATGAGAAGGAGAAGACACTCAGTGGTGTTGATGTCGATTTCTCTCCATACAAGGCATTTCTATTAAACACAGGACTCCCGTCTTCAGTGCTTACTCCCGAGTGGGATGATTTCAGAACTAATGCTCCCATACTTGTTGATAAGTACACAAAAAAATTCGGGCGCGTCAAAGATTTCAGAAACCTCACCGAGAGGGAGATAAGGTTCAACACCGTCTCTCTTCCAGATATGGAAAGAAGAGCTCTTCTTTTCTTAAACTGCGCATCAAGTAATGCAAAGAACGCTTTTTTTGAGCTCTCAAGAAAGGACTATGCCGCATTTGGAAAGCTCTTATCGTCCTCTCAGTCGTCCTTGATGACTAATGCAGAGCTTACAAGCCCCGAGCTCGACTGGATCTTCCGACGCTCGAAGGAGTCGCAGTCAGTACTTGGACTCGGGACAGTCGATGTGTCGGGTGCGGGCTCATTCATCATTGTGATTGACGAAAAATACGAAGATGAAAATAATCAAAGGGTCGAGGAGTATGAGAGGATTTTCGGTTTCCATACCAAAAGCGAGTCTTTCTTCCCTTGTCATGCTGCTTCGATTAATGGATTAGAGTAATGCGTATTCTTTTAGTTAATGATGACGGTTACCTTTCAGAAGGTATATTAACCCTTGAGAGGGTTTTAAAAGAGAAGGGCCACGAAATATGTGTCGCGGCGCCCCATACACAGCAGAGCGCCAAAAGCCATGCAATGACAGTCCACGGCACGATGATTGTCCACCGCCACGATGAATACCACTATTCCCTCGAAGGTACCCCTGCAGACTGTATCATTTATTCCCTTCGCTCATCATTCCTCCCGTTCACGCCGGACGTGATTGTGAGCGGTATAAACCACGGCTACAACCTCTCCTCCGACACTATCTACTCCGGAACATGCGGGGCTGCCAGGCAGGGTGCGATGTACTCCATTCCATCAATTGCGATATCTGAAGAGAAGGACGAAAGGGGAGAGTATGATTTTGTCTCGCCCTCAGTGTATCTCGAGCGCAATCTCTCGTATTTTGCCTCCCTTCTTAAAGGCTCTGACTCATTTCTCAATCTCAACTTTCCGCCCCACTGGAATGGAGAAGTGAAGAAGGCAGCACTGGGGTCGATAGATTATTTCGATAACTACTTTCTCAGCGATGACGGAAAAAGAATGGCGCTCACATTCGAGAGTATGTCGTCATCCTTCACGCCGAGGGACAATAGTGAATACGAGGCTGATAGGCTCCTCGCCGAAGAGGGATATGCCTCCGCTACGATAATCAGAATCGAGCCCGAATACGACAGAGAATTGATGCTTAAGCTTTCCGTGTAATTCTCCTATTCTATAGGAATCTCTTTTTCTGTATAATCTATTCTGCCCGAAGAGGGTTTGTCTCGTTTAACCTTGACGAGGGAGACTCTAATAATTAATTTAAGGGCAGAAGGAATACATATATGGGTAGAATTGTCTATCTTGATAACAATGCTACAACAAGAATGGCTGACGAAGTAAAGGTCATAATGGAGGAGAACAGCGAGCTTTACGGCAATGCCTCCAGTATGCACACTCTCGGCCGCTCCTCCAAAAGCGCTATCGATTGGGCACGCGGAGAAGTTGCAGCGTTAATAAATTCGGATCCCGGAGAAGTTTATTTCAACTCCGGTGCCTCAGAGAGTAACAACACGGTCTTCAACATTATGAGGGACCTCATTGACGAAGGAAGCAAGAAGAACAGAATACTACTTTCTTCTGTAGAGCATCCTGCGTCAATAGAGACTGCAAAGTACCTCATAAAGAAGGGCTATAAAGTTGAGTTTGTGCCGGTTAATCACATCGGAGAGCTCGATTTAAACGCCCTCGAGAGAATGATGGGGGACGATGTCATCCTTCTCTCCGTAATGACCGGTAACAACGAAAGCGGTGTTATTCAGCCTGTAAAAGAGGCGGGAGAAATTGCACACGCTCACGGTGCGTATTTCCATACCGATGCAACACAGGCTATAGGAAAGATAAAGGTCGATGTAAGAGAAATCGGCGCTGATTATCTCTCGCTATCTGGCCATAAGTTCTACGGCCCTAAGGGAATAGGCGTCCTTTATGCCCGCTCTGGCGCTCCCTTTACTCCCTTTGTCCACGGCGGCCACCAGGAGAAAGGACTCAGGGCAGGGACATACAACAACCAGGCTATCATAGGACTGGGGAAGGCAGCGGAACTCGCGCGCTTAAACCTCCAGGAGGAGCACGACAGACTTTGGAAGCTCAGGGAAATGCTGAGAAAAGGAATTGAAGAGAAAATCCCGAATGTTGTTATAAACGGTACAAACGACGAGAAGAAGTGCCTCCCGGGAACACTTAACGTATCATTCCCGTCAGCTGAGGGCGAATCGATTCTATTGTATCTCGACCTCGAAGGAGTTGAGGTTTCAACAGGATCAGCGTGCGCATCGGGCTCATTAGAGCCGAGTTACGTGCTTCTTGCTGCAGGATTGGATGTAGAGCTTGCACACGGCTCGATACGTTTCTCATTCGGACGCTACAACAGTGAGGAGGATGTTGAATACACCCTCTCTGTTCTTCCGCCGATTATCGAGAAAATCAGAAAGATGAGTACAAGGAAGTAGATTATGGCAAATAGTTTCATGTCACAGTGGGTATATACAGATATAGTGAAGGACCATTTCATGAATCCGAGAAACCTCTGGAGAGAGGACGAGGATTTCGAGCCAGATGGAGTGGGGGAAGTAGGATCCCTTGCCTGCGGCGACCAGATGAGGGTCGGCATAAAGGTTAAGGACGGCAAAATAAGCGACCTCAGGTGGCTTACCTACGGTTGCGCCAGTGCAATTGCCTCCACATCGATGATGAGCGAGATGGCAATCGGCATGACGCTTGGGGAGGCTTATAAGCTGACACCACAGGCCATTATGGATAAACTCGGGGGGCTCCCTGAGCATAAATTCCATTGCTCCGTTCTCGGCGACAAGGCTCTAAGGAGCGCCATCGACAACTACCTCGAGACACATAATCTTCCAAACCCCTATAAGGCAAAGGCTGCAACAATTGTTTGCGAGTGCAAGGGTGTAACGGACGAGATGATTGAGACGCTCGTTAAAGAGGATAAGGTTAAAAACCTCGAGGACCTGCAGCGCCTCACAGGAGCCGGAACAGGCTGCGGTAAGTGCATCCCGAAGCTCAAGGAGCAGATTGAGGAAGCTATGCACATATTGGGGAAAACCAATTGAAGAGCTGTTACTATAAAGATGCAATAAAAGATGCCCTTTTTCCAAAGAAGAAGGGCGTCATTGCGAGAAGCAACAAGTACATTAAGCCTATAATGCCACTGGCGATGACAAAGGCGGAAATAAGACACCTCAGGGAGGAGTTATCACTCTCGCTCTCTGTCTTTGCCGATGTATTCAACGTCTCGAGTAAGACAGTTGAAGCCTGGGAAAGCGGGACGAACGTGCCATCGGGAAGTGCCTTGAGGCTCATGAGAATGATAGAGAAAAACCCCGATATTCTCTTCGAAACCGGGGTTTTAGAGGATAAGACTGCCCTACGATAGAATGTAGGCTGAGCCTCCGATGAATTCCCTTAATACAGACTCCGAAGGTACAAGCTCGGGGGAAATCGGGTTTACGAGCTCCAAGAATGCCATGAGACGGCGGGCTGTAGTATATGCCGAGCCCTCTTCAAGCCTTACTGAGCGCAGTAGCGGCATTGCATAGGAGTAGAGGACTCCCAGTTCATACTCAAGTGCGCTGTTGATCATCATGTCCGCATTGTTCTGGTAGGGGAAGAGAGAATTCTTCTCCTCTTCTTCTATCTCATCCCAGTGGTTGATTACTTCTGCCGGCTTCACGCCCTTTGTACGGCATTCCTTGACAAGGCTCCTGAGCATTCTGTTGTCTCTTGTTGAAATACTTGAGTAAGTATCGAGATTGAGCTGTGTCAATGCCGATACGAATATACGATAAATCGTACTCTCATCGAGGTCAGGGATTAAATCCTCATCGAGTTTCTGTACGCCCTCGATTACGATTATGGTGTTATCTGACATCTTTGCGCTCTGTGTTCTGAAGAGCCTCTGTCTGCTGTTTTCTGCGCACTCGAAATCTACGCTCTCGCCCTCAAGAAGTGCCTTCACTTCTTTTCTGAGAATTGAAACATCAACAAAGCTCTTTCCTTCTTCGTTTATTTTCCTGTAGTCATCAAGGCTCAGCATGACAGGGTCGTAGCCCTGAATTTTGAGCTCTGCGCATAGCTTTAGGCCGCACGTCATCTTTCCCGAGCACGATGGGCCGGAAATGAAGACAAGTTTGACTCCTCCCTTCTTTCG
>CAVJEL010000122.1:0-5041 GCA_963648635.1 Ruminococcus intestinalis | reverse complement strand
TGTTCTTTAACATCTCTGTCTATTCTGATATTCAAATTTGTTGTTGCCATGCAAATACCTCCATTTAATAACAAAATAGTTATTAATAAAGCAGACGTCAACACAATGTCATTATACTGTGAGCAATATAAACGTTATTCTCCATCAAAGATAAAAGCTTCTTATCAAATTTATCGGCCCTATATTCCCGAAGGGGCAAAGAAATGTCCCGGATTTCTCCGGGAGTGGGTTCTCATCACAATCATTCATAAAAAAGTTATTCACGAAAAAAGTCCAGTAGATATCAAAGAACTTCGAAGGTCAGAATATCCCCTTTCTTATGCATTTTCTCACCGACACGACTCATATAAACGGCATCAACGCCCATGCCGACCATCTCTTCAGTCCGTTTCTCCTTGAACGGATGCGGTGTTGCATACCACTTCCCTTTCTCATCCTGCGTCAAATGAAACGACATCATAAGAGAAATCGGAAACTTGAATGTCAAATCCCTTGTAAGGGCGGCACGTACGGTATGTCGGGGTATTTTATCTACACCGAGAACATATTCTATGACGGGACGCACACACCAAAGCATGCCGTGGAGGCAGGCAACAGAGGGACCGGAAAGATTAATGACAGGCTTACCGTCAACAACCGCTGCAGCCATCGGACGCCCGGGCGCTGCCTTGACAGAGTGGAAGAGAAGTTTTCCCATGTCATCAAGAACCCTGAATGTGTAATCTTCCTCCCCTTTACTTGTGCCGGCACTCAAGAGGACTACGTCAGCCTTACATAAAGATTCCTCAAGGGCGCCTCTTATCTCATTCCTGCTGTCCTTCACAATAGGATGGAGGATAGGTTTACACCCCCATTCAGAGAGAAGTGCACTCACAAGGGCAGAATTGGTATCGTAGTTCTGTCCTCTCGCAAGTGAACCTCCGATTTCTGTAAGCTCGGATCCTGTCGGTATGAAAGCGACCCTGGGTTTTCTTACAACCTTTATCTTCCACACTCCGCCGGAGAGAATTTTCGCCTCGTCATAGGCTGTGAGTCTTTTTCCCTTCTTCACGAGGAGTTCGCCTTCCCTCACCATGCTTCCCGAGGGCCTTACATTCATTGAGGAAACAACCTTCTCACAAGAGAGTGTAATACCGCCGTCAGGATGAATATCTACATCCTCAATCGCAATGACCGTATCAAAGGCATCGGGGAAATCATCCCCTGTGTCGGCCCTGACGTAATCAATACCAGGCCTGAAAAGAGAAGTATCGGGCATCCCGGAAATGAAATCGGAGCCTCTTACGGCTATTCCGTCCATGCTGGATGCCCTCACCACTGGGATACTACACAGAGAATATACATCCTCGGAGAGGACCCGCCCCAGTGCTTCGGTTGTATCCACAACTTCCTCCTTTCTCACGGGAGTGAAGGAAGTAATCAGCTTTCTTATTGCCGTCTCTTTGGATGTATAGTTCATATTTTCACCTCAAACAAGAATTTCGTTCTGCACGACTGTATCGGGCATGACTGCGTCAAGCTGTGCATCTGTCAATTTAATGCCGTACATGAAGTCGAAGAAATTATAAACCTCTTCCCTCAGGTTGTATGTGCATGTGTCGGGATAGCAGATTGAAGCTGCGAAGAGGCATCCGAGGACTCTCAGCGAGCATGGGGACCTGTCAAACCAGTTCTGAGGAATGGACGGGTTAAGATAGACCTTTCCCTCCTTGACAGCTCTGATTTCAGACCAGCTTTCATCTGTTGTGATTGTATCATAAGCAGACTTCTCATATACGAAGATGTACTCAGGATTCCACTGCATGACCTGCTCAAGTGAAACAGCTTCCATACCGTACATTGAGCTCATGACAACTTCACTTCCTGCTGCAGACTGGAGCTGACAGTAGTTGAATACATCAACATGGAATGACTTCGGGCTCTCTGTTGAGAGACCGTCAAGTTCCTCTGCATAGTAATATGTCGGATGATGGTCAGCTGCAGCGACAGTATCATCAACAAGCTTGAGAAGCCTGTCGATATAAGCTTCAACCTCGGCACCGCGTTCAGCCTTTCCGAGAGCCTCACCGAGAAGACGGGCATTTGTTCCTGTATCCCAGATGTTTCTCGATAGTGCGATGGCGGGGGCGTTGTATTTCTCGCCGTTGCTGTCGGCACTCTCTATCGAAGATGTTCTGTCCTCCTCTGTCTTATTTGCATATTCATTGACGATTACATCAGGGCTGTATGTCAATATACCCTCGACATTGGCTGTCTTTCCGCCGTAGTTACCTCCCAGGACAGGAAGGTTCCTGACAACCTCAGGATAATAAGCAAGCTGCTCCTCGCTAAACGGACGTGCCCAGCCGAGAATCTGCTCCGGTGCGATTGCACACAATAGTCCCTCACTTGTCGGCGAACTGTTCCAGATTTTGGCATCCTGGCCGCCCTTGAATGTGACTGTGCGTCCGAGCATGTCAATGAGTGTGGTATTTCCCTCACTGTCAACTGTCACGTTGAAGTCAGGGTGAGTCTTTGCTGTTGTGTAATTTCTGATGTCAGCACCGTCTGCCATCACATAGCTGGAGTCATTCCCCTCTGTTGTAACTGTTGACTGTGTTGCTGCTGAAGAAACAACCTCGACAGTCTCTTGCTTCTTTTCGGAAGCTCCTTGTGCGAAAACCATAAAGCAGCATAATACCATTAAGATAATAGCCAGAGTTTTCTTCATTTCTTTCTCCTATTTCATAACTCCCATCAAAGGTACACAGCTTTTGATGAGATTAGATTCCCTTTCCTCCTGTATAATTGCCACAGGAACTTTATAGATATCTGTCAGGGAGCTCTCGGTGATGATGTCACTCCCCCTGCCGAAACTGTAGTGTCCGCTCTTGTCCCGGATCATCAACACTTTAGACTTGTCGATGAAGACATGATTCGGGGAATGTGTGGTCATTATCACGGCTATCCCCTTCTCCGTCAGTTTTATAACTTCATTAAGAACCCTTGTCTGGTTACCGAAATCGAGGTTCGATGTTGGCTCATCCATCAATATGAACTTCGGGTTCTGGGTGATTGCACGCGCAACGAGCACCATCTGTCTCTCGCCTCCGCTGATTTCCGTATAAATCGAATCTTTCAGATACTCGATATTGAGGGCTTTCATCGCATCAAGTGCAACCTCCACATCCTCGTCCTTCGGACTAGATATCGAGCTCATGTGACCGGTGCGCCCCATCGTTACAACCTGAAGTGCCGTGTACGGAAAAGGAGGAGTATGGAACTGTGGTATGTAACCGAAGTACTTTGCCCTTTTCTTCACGCTCCACTTTGTCGCATCCTCACCGTCGACCTTCACAGTCCCCCCTTTTGAAGGAAGAAGCCCGAGAAGTGTCTTGAAAAGAGTAGTCTTACCGGTTCCATTCACTCCCAGGATACATATGAAATCCCCACTCTCAACTGTGAAAGACACATCGGGAAGGATTGTCTTCTTTCTGTATCCACAGACCAGGTGCTCTATCTCAAGTTTCATTCGAGTTCCCCCCTCTTTGTAGTGAGAAGTATCAGGAAGAAAGGAGCTCCGACAAGTGCCGTAAGGATTCCGATTGATATCTCGACCTGGCAGTATATACGCGATATGTTATCGACAAGCATCAGGAATATCGCACCTGTAAGCGCCGATGCTGGAAGGAATGTCTTGTAGTTCGGCCCGATGACCATTCTTGCCAGATGAGGAATCACAAGCCCTATCCAGCCGACAATACCGCATGCAGAGACACTGGCAGCTGTGACGAATGTCGAACAAAGGATAAAGACAAATCTCAAGACCTTCACATTGACTCCGAGCGTCTTTGCCTCATCGTCCCCGAAAGTTATGACATTCAGCTGATATGAGAAGAGAAGCATCGGTATGGAGCATACAACAACAGGGATGACGAGCAGCCACACCGTGCTGATTGAAGTATGAGTCATCGACCCCATAAGCCAGAATGTGATGTCTCCGAGCTTCTCATCTGTATCGGCAAGAAGCTTCGTTATGGACACCCCTGCATTGAATAGTGCGGAAACGACAATACCCGTCAGCACAAGTGCTATCGTCGAGTTGCTCCCACGAGAGACAATCGACGATACAGTGTAGGTAAGAAGTACTGCCAGAAGTCCAAATATGAAAGCCGTGACATGTATCTGGAATGTAGAGCATGAGAGGAGAATTGCAAAACATGCACCACATGCAGCACCGCTTGATGCACCCAGAAGGTCCGGAGATACCATCGGATTTCTGAAGACTCCCTGGTATGTCGCACCGGAAATAGATAGCCCAATTCCCGCAAATATACACGTCAAAAGCCTCGGAACCCTTATACGGATAACGGAAATCTCCGCAGACTTTGAATATGTCACAGGCCCGCCGAAGAGATAATGCCTGAAAATGTCGAAAATCTCTTTCAATGTAACAGGATACTTGCCCCTTGTAAGTGAAATTAAGAAGCAGGCGACGAGACAGATTGAAAGAATCAAAATGACCAGAAAATGATTCTTCTTGCTATCTTTCATATTTTTTCCACTGAAACGGGAGCCGTTTAGTCAATAAAAACAACCTCCCAATCCTTCCATTATATTTTTGTAAATATAACGGTGAATTGTCAATGGCTATACTACGAAAAATAATTTTTTCTTTTTTGCGAACAACTTATCCTATACTATATTTTTTCCATAGCTTCACTTTACCTTCCGCAGATTCAGCTTCTTTATTACTTTACTACCAAATAGTTATCTTCGCATTTAAAGAGAATGTTTCCAGCAAATCAAACAATGTCAACGTAAAAGGCGCATTAGCTACAAGAAAAAACAGGTGCTGTGACAAACGTCTTTCTATCAACATGTAAAATAGTTTCATATTCCATTGACTGTTAAATTCCCAATTTTTAGGCACTAAACGCCTTAGGGTGTAAAAAAGGGAGGCTTTCACCTCCTCATTTTCCCGGACACTTCAGGAAGTTCAGTGTTTCCTCAAAGCTACGTTTACCCTGCACAAACTCACTTCTTATTATGTCAGCCTGGT
>CAVJEL010000121.1:0-5073 GCA_963648635.1 Ruminococcus intestinalis | reverse complement strand
AGACTGGAAGGAAGAGATAGTAGACAAAACCAAAGAGCCGACATATCTGGGATAATTCTGATACTCCCCTCGATTTGAATTATCGTTTAATCTCGAATAGTCGTTGACAAAAAATATTACAGATATTTATTCTATCCCTGTTGGTCCTTTTCTCTCTCATTAAGGACAGACAAAAGCGTTTACCCATATTTATAACGCACTATTTTACCCCGCATAGGCGGGCGTGTTAGGAGATAATGATGGAAAGTGAAAAGACACCTCTTTCACAGGAACTCTTGAAAGAGACAATTGAAAAAATCATGAGCAAAGTCAACTCATGCGAAAACCCCGACGAGATAGAAGCTATCAAGAAAACAATAAAGCAGAACGTACCATTTACACGCCGTGGCTATTTCTCGGCAATGTTGCTTAAAGAGCTTTTATCGAGTAAGCCTTCAAGAGTAGAGAAGAAGGAAAGAAAGGAAAAACCTGCAGCAGCACAGAAGGAAACAAAGAATGAAGGCGAAAACAAGGAGGAGAGAAAACCTCTTCCGGAAGGTGCAAAGACTCTCTATCTCAATGTTGGAAAGATGAAGCACTTATATGCTAAGAACCTCTCTCTACTGTTGCAGAAAGAGCTCGGAATCAAAAGGGAAGATATCTATTCACTACGTGTTCACGATAAGTATTCATTCATAACAATGAGCGAAGAAAACTGTGAGAAGGCGATTGCCCAGCTCAACGGCAAGGATATCAACGGCAGGGAAGCACAGCTTTCATACTCGACAAAATAATTATTGATGAGAGAGATGAGCCCGGAAGAAAACCGGGCTTTTTTGTGATACAATTTCCACATGAAAATAACAAACATCTCATCAGGAATCTGCAGCACTAATTCATATCTAGTCGAGTTAGGGGACAATATCTACCTCATCGACGCACCCGACGACAACAAAGAAATGTTATCCCTCCTCAAAGACAAAGGAAAGCTCACAGCAGTACTATTGACCCACGGCCACTTCGACCACACGATGGGCCTGGAAAGTATACTCAAAGCTTTTCCGACAACTCCGGTATATCTCAACGAGAATGACTTCTACTTCATCAAGGATGGGGGGAACAGCGCCATCCTCTCATCATTCGGTATGGATGGTATATACACCCTTCCGTCGACTATTCTCCTAACCCCCTACCCCGACACAATTGACGGGATAAAGGTAATCCCGACACCCGGCCATACTCCGGGCTCGGTATCACTTTATATAAAGGACGGAGGCGTCCTCTTTTCCGGCGACACGCTATTTCTCTCCGGGGAAGGAAGAACAGATCTCGGAGGAGACTGGGAGGAACTGAAAAAGAGCATCAGGAAAATCCTCATCGACCTTCCGGAAGAGACAACAGTTCTTCCGGGACACGGAGGATATACAACGATAAAAAGCGAAAAGGAGAGACTTCTCTAGCCGACGAAGTTCTCGATTACGCCATAGAATTCATCGTAGGTCGTACAGAGCGGGAGCTCAGGATATTCCTCGAGAATATTCTTCGGCGCTCTGAAAAGTGCACCTGAGTCTGCCGTCTTTATCATCGATAAATCATTGTAGCTGTCGCCAGCTGCAAAGGTGCGGTAGTTGAGGCTCCTGAAGGCCTCGATAGCCTTCCTCTTGCCGTCTTCCATCCTCATCTTTATTCCGCAAAGCATTCCTTTGTTGTCGATTTCAAGGCTGTTGCAGAGAATTGTCGGCCACCCCAGCTGTTTCATCAATGGAGAAGCAAATTCCTTAAAAGTGTCTGAAAGAATTACCACCTGCGTTATGCTTCTTACCTTCTCAAGGAAATCTCCTGCTCCTTCAAGTGGCTTTATGCGCCCTATCGTGTCCTGTATGTCGCGGAGGGTGAGATTGTGCTCCCTCAAAATATTCATCCTGAAATCCATGAGTTTATGGTAGTCAGGCTCATCGCGTGTTGTTCTCTCGAGCTCGGGAATCCCAACTTCTTTACTAAAAGCAATCCATATTTCAGGAACAAGAACCCCTTCTAGGTCCAGACAAATCATCTCCATATTATTTATCCTCCTCAAGATTACTTCCCGTTCCTAATAGAATGGAAAGCGGCTTCAATGACGGCACATAAGCGCATATTACCTGAATTACACATGTAATTGGAACTGCAAGGAACATTCCCGCTATTCCCCATATGTACCCCCAGACAGCAAGCATAATTAATATTGCAAAAGGCGACATATTGAGCTGCACGCCCTGCATCTTCGGGTCGATTATATTACCAAGTATCATCTCGGTTGCGAGAAAGCCCAGGAAAACAAGTGCAACCTGGCCCCAGTGTGGCATGAATTGTATTGCTGCCATCAATACTCCCAGGACCGTCACTACGATGCTCCCGATAGTCGGGATGAAGTTCAATAGGAATGCCAGAACACCCCATACAAGCGGGAAGTCCATCTTGCTGAGAACAGCAATTAAGTAGAAGCAGGCGCCGGTGGCAAGACTTATAATAATCTTCACAGACAAGTATCGCGAAGTCTGATGGCTTATCGCCTTCATGAGTTCTGACGCCTCATTACGTGAACTCGGGAATGCAGCGTTAATCCTCGGAAAGAGAGTAGCTTCCTCCATCAAGAGGAAAAGAAGGTATACAATCACCATTGCAACATCCCCAACAATCGATGCAGATGCCGATGAAAGGGATGTAAGAAGGCTCTTCACCTGCTGCGCCCAGTCTATATTGAGAACCTTTATAATCGAAGGAAAATCCTCCTCGGCAATATGGAAGAACGACCTTATCTCGGCAGATATGTATAAATCAAACTGGTTGACCTTAGTTATGTAGGACGGGAGTTCTGCTACGAGCACGTTAATCATTGCGATTACGACATATACAAAAAGAAGGCAGAAGAGAGTCGTCAGTATAATGATAATTGCAATCGAAAGAATCTTCGGAAAGCGAAGAGTATGGAGCCTACTGTTAAGCGGACTCACCAACATGAAGACAAAGAAAGCTATGGCAAGGGGAATCACCACAGAAGAAGCAATCTTCATTATCGAAAGAAATAATACAAGAGCAATGAATACAATCGCTTTCTGTGTAATCTTATCCTTTTCCATAGTCCAATCCTCCAGATTTTTTTCATTATAGAAAAAAGAGGGAGATGTGAATAGAATGAAAGTTATGGAAAGAACAGACGAAAACAACAGAATACAGATTGTGCTGGTAGAGACCCAGGACGGGGCCAATATAGGAAGTGTATGTAGGGCGATGAAGACGATGGGTCTCACGAATCTCGCTATCGTCGGCGACAGAGTATATGACGAGAACAGGGTGCGTACCCTTGCCCTCCATGCCTCCGATGTGTGGGAGAATGCCACGAGGTACCCTTCTCTCAAGGAAGCTCTATCCTCATCAATTTTCACCGTAGGTGCAACAAGACGAAGAGGAAAGTTCAGAAAGATGAGCTCCTACTCCCCTGAGCAGCTTTCAGATAAGATAAAGAGTCTCCCCGAGGGAAAGGTTTCGATAGTTTTCGGGAGGGAGGCTGACGGCTTAAGGGACGACGAAGTAAACCTCTGCTCTTCGATTTGCACAATCGAAACATCCCCTCTCTTTCCTTCCCTCAACCTCAGTCAGGCTGTACAGATTATATGCTATGCGCTCTTCAAGGGTGGTATGGAATATAAAACAGGACTTGTAGCCGTTCCGAAGAAGAGGATAGAGACGGCAGTTGAAGCTATGTCGGGCAATTTGGAGGAAATCGGGTATTACAAGTGGGACGAAGAGAAAAAATGGACAGAACAGTTTCTCTCAGACCTCATCGAGAGAGCAGGCTTGAGTGAAAGTGAGCTCCAGAGATTCGAAAAGATTTTCCGAAAAACAGAATCCATAGTAAAATTCAAGGACAAAGAGTAAATAAAAAGGAGGGCATTGTGGCAAGCACTGTCTATTTTTCAGATCTCAGAACACGAAATAACGAGAGCCTCACGGGGAAACTGGGGCGTCTCCTCGATAAAGCCGGATTCAACACAATTGACTTCAAGAACCATTATGCTGCAATTAAGATGCACTTTGGGGAAAGCGGTAACCTCGCGTTTCTCCGTCCCAACTGGGCTAAGGTTGTTGTCGACAAAGTAAAGGATGGAGGAGGAAAGGCCTTCCTGACGGATGCCAACACCCTCTATGTCGGCTCAAGAAAGAATGCAATAGACCACCTTGAAACAGCAGCAATGAACGGCTTCAATCTCCTCACAACAGACGCAAGCGTAATCATTGCCGACGGCATAAAAGGAGACGACGAAGTTGAAGTGCCTGTCAACGGAAAATATGTAAAGACAGCAAAAATCGGTAGAGCAATCATGGACGCTGATGTCTTTATATCGCTGACGCACTTCAAAGGTCACGAAGCAACTGGATTCGGAGGAGCACTAAAGAACATCGGTATGGGCTCGGGATCAAGAAGAGGCAAGATGGAGATGCATAATCAGGGAAAGCCGAAAGTGCTGAAGGATAAATGCATAGGATGCCGTAAATGTACTCTTTCATGTGCTCATTCAGCCCAGGTCTTCGACGGAAATGGAAAATGCTCTATCGATATGGATAAGTGTGTCGGATGCGGACGCTGTTTACCGGTATGCCCCGTCAACGCAATTGTCCCCACAGTCGACAATTCCCTCGAGGAACTGAACTGCAGGATGATGGAATACGCAAAGGCTGTAGTCCAGAATCGTCCGTGTTTCCATATCAGCATTGTAATTGATGTCTCTCCTCTATGCGACTGCTACGGCTGTAACGATTCCCCTGTTGTTCCGAACATCGGACTCTTTGCATCCTTCGACCCTGTAGCACTCGATAAAGCATGTGCAGACGCCGTCAACAATGCCCCGGTCAACCCGAACACTGCACTAAGCGATGCTCACACCCACAGTCACGACCACTTTAGAGATATGCATCCAGATACCAACTGGAAACAGGGACTCGAATACGCCGAGAGCATAGGGCTGGGTACAAGAGAATATGAGCTTATAACTGTAAAATAAGGCTAAAGCGACAGAAGAAAAATCTGCCGCTTTTCACTCATGCCTCGAGTTT
>CAVJEL010000120.1:0-5096 GCA_963648635.1 Ruminococcus intestinalis | reverse complement strand
TTCGATAATTATCTATCCGGAAGAGGGAAAACGCAAATTATTTCTATGGGGAAAAAGTGCATAAAAAAACCGCAGGATTACTGCGGCTCTCAATTGATGGAAAATACTCAGTTTGAAGTTCTTCCGTATCTCTTGTTGAATCTCTCGACTCTTCCTGTTGTATCGACAAGCTTCTGTGTGCCTGTGAAGAACGGGTGGCAAGCTGAACAGATTTCAACTGTCAGATTCTTTGCTGTTGTCTTTGTCTTGATTACGTTACCGCATGAGCAGCGGATTTCCTTAAGCTCGTAGTTCGGGTGGATTCCCTTTTTCATTTTATTTTCTCCTTATTCAAATTGTCTGCTTTCACAGACAAGGAATTTCTCTTACATCCTGGACGGTGTATTCATCGTGTTCAGGAACTCCTTATTGTTGTTCGTTTTGGCCATTTTGTCAATGATATCTACAGACATGTCTATATCATCAAGGTTGCCGAACGAAGAACGAAGTAAGAATACACGCGCGAGCGTTACTTCATCAAGCAGCAAATCATCTCTTCTCGTGCCGCTCTTCTTGATGTTGATTGCAGGGAATTTACGGTTATCAGCCATCTTTCTGTCGAGTACGATTTCGTTGTTTCCCGTACCCTTGAACTCTTCGAATATGACTTCGTCCATCCTACTTCCCGTCTCGATGAGCGCTGTAGATATAATCGTCAGGCTTCCTCCGTCCTCTATGTTTCTTGCAGCTCCGAAGAATCTCTTTGGCTTATGGAGTGCATTGGAGTCCACACCACCGGAAAGAATCTTACCCGATGCTGGAACAGTCTGGTTGTATGCACGGGCGAGACGTGTAATGGAGTCGAGGAGTATGACTACATCCTTCTTGTACTCGACAAGTCTCTTCGCCTTCTCGATAACCATCTCGGCAACCTGGACATGATGAGTTGCCTGCTCGTCGAATGTTGATGCCACAACTTCGGCATTTACATTGCGCTTCATATCTGTAACTTCCTCAGGTCTCTCGTCGACAAGAAGAATCATGAGTATGACTTCAGGGTGGTTATGTGTAATTGCATTTGCAATCTTCTGCATGAGGACTGTCTTACCTGTGCGTGGAGGCGCAACAATCAAAGAACGCTGTCCCTTTCCGATAGGACAGAAGAGGTCTACAACACGGGTCGATAAATCACTCTTTTTTCCGTCTTCTACAATCTCAAGGTTTAAGCATTCATCGGGGAAAAGCGGTGTCAAGGAGTCGAAAGGCGCTCTGATTTTCGCCATTCTCGGCTCTACGCCGTTAACGCGCATAACACGCACAACAGACGAATACTTCTCGTTGTCGCGGGGAGCACGAATTTGGGCTAGTACCGTATCACCAGTCTTGAGGCCAACTCCCTTGATGATAGCCGATGATACATATACATCGTCAGTTCCAGGAAGATAGTTGTTCACTGAGTATCTTATGTACCCGTAGTTGCCGTCATTGAGTGTTTCAAGAACACCCTCAACCATGATTGCCCCGCCCGATGCTGAATGCTGACGAAGTATTCTTGTGATTAGTTCCTGCTTACGGCAGTCAAGAATAACATCCTCCGTCATTCCCGCTTCTTTAGCTCTGTTTCTGATTGCATCTAACGAAAGTGCTGTAAGAACAGATATAAAGAGCTGAGGAGCATCGGGGTGCTCGTCAAGATTAATCTCGGGGGGAATATCTTCCTCCTTCTTCCTCTCCTTCTTGTTCTTGTATTTATCCTTCTTGGAGAATCTGTTGCGGCCACTGTCTCTTCGGTCATCAATCTCCGACTTCTCTTCATCGCTTTCGCTATCGGAGACAGCACTTCTCTCGCCGTCAGTGGTAGCTTCTTCCGCGCTCTTTGTTTCTCCCTCTTCTTTAACTTCCTCTACGGGAAGAGATGGCGTCTCTTCCTTCTTCTCCTCTACTACTGGAGAAATATCTTCAGAAGGCTTTTCTTCGACAGAGGGGGTATCTGGAGTGGGAGTTTCCACACTGCTCTCGAAGAGAGGAAGCTCGGCTTCTTCTACATTCTTCTCCACTTTCTTTCTATGTGTAGTCCTACGCGTTGTGTGTTCCTTTTTCTTCTCTTCCTTAGGCTCTTCGGTGACTGGGGCCTCTTCTTCAGGCTTCTTTCCTTCCTCTTCGGTTGGAACGGCAACCTTTTTCTTTACTGATATCTTTCTCTTTACGGGAACCTTGACTGTTACTTTTTTCTTCTCTTCTGTATTAGGCATTTCTTCTGCCTTAACTTCTTCGTTGATGTCTGAGGACATTCATACCTCTTAGTATATTAAGTTTGAATTATTAATTACTTGAAAAATACATTTGATTGAGGAATTTCTCTTCCTCTATGTATATTGGAATTCTAATCATTCAATTCAATATTTGTCAACAACTTACGAAAAGTAAAATTTCATACTTTCTGAGAGGGTATTATGGCAATATGACGAGAGTCGGGGTCTATCTCGTACTCCGCCCACTCTACGCCGAGGGGAGACGCAAAGTCCTGGGATAGCGAGAAACAATCTACACGCTCACTTTTATGGGCGTCGCTAGAAGTCACTATCTTCACGCCCTCGTCTTTCGCCATTGTCCAGAATTGCTCTATCGGGTAGCGGAATCGCTCGGAGCCGTCATCAAGAATAAGGCGTGGCTTACATAGTCCGTTGGCGTTTATCTCAAGAGGAATATCGTTATCTTTTGCACATGCGATTATATCTTTCGAGGCAAGAATTGCATCTTCGTCCCAGACGGGGAAGGAGGAAGCAAAGAGATCAGGGTGACAGCCGTAGAGAAAGAGGCCGCTCGATAGCATTGCCGTGTAGTCATCCACATATTCCCTGAGGGAAAAGAGCCCCCTGTTTGACGGCTTTCCCACATACTTATATGTGCCGTCATCTTTTGCCTTAAGGTAATGAACGGACCCCAGAAGATAGTCCGCGCCATAGCGAGAAAGAAGTTCATCCTTATAGAATGAGACAAAGTCTTCCCGCCAGTCGCATTCGAAGCCGAGAAGGACGGTAACGCTCTCGTCATTGAGAGCCCTGACGCTATTTGTGTAATCATCGAGCTCGGAGAGCCTCATCCTCTCCTGAGGAAAGGTGGGGTCGGTAATCGGAGTGTGTTCGCTGAAGCCGAGGACCTTTATGTTCCCCGTCTTCTTCGCCTGGGTGAGGTAATCACACGGCATTCCCTTTCCTTGATGGGAGAAGAGAGTGTGGGTGTGAAGATTTACTTCGCTTTGTGTAAAGTGCATCAAAAGACCTTCCATGTATCGACAATGGAGAGGATATCTCCCCCGTCGATGAATGCTTTCATTAGGATAAATGCGATGACAGACGAGCGTCGCCTGATGCTTTCGCGTCCCCAGGACGGAAGGTGCAGAGTTATAGCTTCTGTCTTCCTGTCTTTGCCACTGAAGCCGAATGAGACTGTCCCGACATCCTTATTCTCACTCTTATCGGGTCCTGCAACGCCGGTAATCGAGAAGCTGTAATCAGAGCCTAATGCCCTTCTCACGCCGTCAGCCATCTCGAGCGCGCACTCATCAGATACCACCCCGTACTTCTCAACTGTTTCATCAGAAACACCGAGAACGCTTTTCTTAACAGACACCGCGTATGATACTACCCCGCCGAGCATATATTCACTCGAACCGGGAAGGGAAGTAAGGAGAGAAGACGCGAGCCCTCCCGTGCAGCTTTCAGCAGCAGCTATCGTGGCCCCTTTCGTTTTCAAAGTATCAACAAGAGCACCTAGCGCTGATACATCGCCTTTCTCGACACGACTCTTTCCGATGAGAAGGGAGAGTTTCTCTACTGCCCTGTCCCTTGTATTCTTATCCTTCCCCGATACGTATAGTGATATCTTATAATCCTGGAATCTTGTTCCCCAATTGAGGGTGCTGTCGGCTTCTTTTGTAAGCTCCTCGAGTTTTGCTTCAGCCAGGGCATATACCGAATACTCCTCTCTTTCCTCTTTCTCAAGTCCGAAAACGCTCACGAGTAGCGGAAGAACAGAGTCATAGAACATCGGTCGCATCTCCCTCGGGGGGCCGGGAAGCGCCACAATGAGTGTGTTGTCCTTCTTGCCCCAGAAGCCGGGAGCAGTGCCGTTGGGGTTATCGATTACTTCAAAGCCGAGGGGAATATATGCCTGCTTTTCGTTCGCGCCGTATGCACGCTCCTTGAGAGTCGCTAAAAGGTGTTCCCAAACCTTTTCGTTCTTCACGAGGACGCACCCTGCACTCTCGGCAATAGACGAGCGCGTCATATCATCAGAGGTGGGCCCAAGACCTCCTGTGATTATAACTAAATCGTTTTCCTTAATCACAGAGGAAAGAACTTCACTTATCGTCCCGTCATCGGCGACAAGAATGCTTTCTTTGAAATTAAGACCCAGGTGCGAGCACTCCCTTGCAACTAAAGCGGTGTGCTTATCTTCAATAATTCCGTGAGTCAATTCAGTTCCGACAACAATCAGAGTAACATTCTTCATTTAACTTTCTTCCTGCTTCTTACAGCTAAAACAACCTCTTTGATAACAAAATAAGCGACGGATGCAATACTTATATAAATGAATATATAGGCAAAGAGATCAATGTGGTTTACATAGAAGGTGTTCTCGTTATTAGCCTGAGAATAGACGGGAACGTCATATATATGCCACCCCATCGTAAAGGGCTCCATCGGATCCGTTATCTCGCCTGTCGGAAGAATAAGGCACGTAATTCCGCTGTTTGTCCCCCTCACCATGCTCTTACGGGTCTCGACAGACCTGAAGGCTGCAATACATGCATGCTGCCACTCCGCCGACTCAGTCTTGGACCAGTTGTCATTGGTCATATTGATTATGATTTCAGCACCGTTCGACACAAACTCCGCGTTTATATACCCAAACGCATCCTCATAGCATATAGGGGTGGAGAATTTCACGCCGTTAAGGGTGAAGACAGTTGACTCATCGCCTGGAATCCACCAATTGTAGTCCATCGATAATAAAAGCTTATAGAGCCAGGGCAGTTCCTTCTCATAGGGGAAATATTCAGTAAACGGCACAAGGTGCTGCTTAATGTATTCACCCTTGATCTCCCCGTCCTG
>CAVJEL010000119.1:0-5143 GCA_963648635.1 Ruminococcus intestinalis | reverse complement strand
CTCGGGATTTAACCCTTCTCGCTTTCAAGTTCAAGCATAATCTCACTCATGATTCCGCTGTCGACAAAGGACGAGTAGGAGTCAAGGGTGAAGATTATGTGGTCGACTACCGGTATTCCGAGTACCTCTCCAGATTTCACTATCCTCTTTGTCGCAAGTATATCTTCCTTGCTCGGCACAACTCTTCCCGAGGGATGGTTATGGGCGATTACTATCTGTACGGCATGGTGTTTTATCGCCTCTGAGAATATCTCACGCGGATGAAAGAATGCCTTGTTGATGAACCCTGTTGAAGCGCAATGTATGTGAAGTATTTCAAAGGCTGCATTCATGCTTAGGACTATCAATTGTTCCTGCTCTCGGGACGCAAAGTGCCTTATCTCCTGATAGATATCCTGATGGTGGTTGTACTGTCTCGGCTTACGGTTTGTCTTTCGTCTTCCGAATTCCATTGCAGCTAGAAGCCTCGCCCCTCTTATCCTCCCGACGCCACTTATATTCATCAAGGCGGAAAGGGGGAAACTTATCCCCTTATCTATGATTGAGAGTACGTGGGTGCATATATCGTCTATATTCTGTACTTCCTTACCGTCCGAGATGAGGAGCACTAAAAGCTCTTCATCGCTGAGCGCTCTTACCCCCTTACTCTCCAGTTTTTCCCGTATTGATTCGATTCTTTTTATTGTTTCCATACTACTTAAACGCAATATTTCTCAATTTTGTCAAAGTTTTCAGCGCCCCCATAAGAAGGAAGAAAGATTTTCTGTTGCTAAAATGCCAGGATTCGACAATCATTTTGTTGGAGAAAAGATATGAAGGGGAAAATCTTCTTTGTTTTTCTGTTGCTGTTTATTTCTTCTGTGTTGTTTGCTGAATCAAGTGTGGGAGTGAATATTGGATACGGCCAGACCTATCTTGATTCAAGGGAAGCACTATCCTTCGGGGAGAGAGCAACCCATATCGAGCTTGATTACTCCTACATTCTCAATAAGAATTTCTCCGCCTATTTGCGGGGCGATGTAGCTTTAAGTACGAGGAGCACCCTTTCCGGAAAGAAATACGAGCCTCAGATTGGGTATGGGGTGAAGGGAGGCGTGAATCTGACGCTGTCGTTTCTGAGGCTGGGCTCCGGAGTGCGTTATCAGATATCGCGATGTGGCTACTCTGGAGGAGAAATGAGTCTTCGTTCTCTATATATAACCATGAATGCCGATATTCTCATCACAATCGGAGAGAAGAGCTCCTTTGTGTTCGGTATAGAGTATGACTATCCTCTTCATGTAAAGATCTACGATGGGGCGACGGAGACTCGTCTTACTCTCAAGAATACATTCTTCTACACCGGGACTGCCTATTACTATGGTGGGTACATGCTCAAGTTTTAGCGCTTATCATTGTCTTCTGTTCCTGTTTTCTTTACTTCGTCAAGCTTCTCGATTACAAGGTAGGCGATACTTTCGAGTATGTCGTCTTTGTCCAATAGGTCGAGAGAAGATATCTCTTCAATACGCTTAAGCCTATTAAGGAGGGTATTGCGGTGTATGTTGAGGGAAAATGATGTTTTACGGCTGTCGAGAAGGTTCTCCAGATAGCACTTGAGGGTATCGAGGAGTGAGGTGCCGTATTTTCTGTCGTATTCGCTTACGGTGCGGAGTTTTGCTTTCGATAATATTCCTTCCCTTATTCTTGAGGGGACGGATGAGGCAAAGTAGAGCGAGCGGTAGGGCTGGAACGACAGTTCCTTCCCCGGAAGTGTTGTTAGGAAGTCCACTTCATCTCTATAAATCGGGAGCATCGTTATGTCATCGAAAGGGGAACTTATGTAATATTTGAAATCCCCGTGGCCGGAGAGGAATTTCTTTGCTCTTTCAAACTCTCTCTCAATCAATTCTTCATCGCTTTTCGCGTTAAGCACTATGTAGAGCTTGTCGTCAATCAGGTTGATATAACTCCTCTCGTTGTCAAATGCCCTGTAGTCTCTGATGATGTTCTCTGCATAGAACGGAGAGTCTATATCTCCCGAGACGGCGAGGACAAGAAGATGTTTCTTCCCTTCATTACTTTTCTCATCAAGATAGAGCTTTACTGTGTTGTCGCTGATGTGTATGTCATCCAGGAGAAATCTGATGACAAGGCTTCTGTTTGTTGCAGATAGCTGCCCCGATTGCTTTGACTGGGAGAGAATCTTTGCTGCTGCCCGAGATATCTGAAGGTAGTAGTCACCGTCTTCATCGTCCATAGTTACGCCGTCAAGTAGAACCATCGACATCGCCCCGTAGATTATCCCGTCGACGGAGAGCTTGAAGGAGTAGCGATGGTTTCTGCCAGCAACTCCCCAGTCCAGTTCAAACGGCCGTGTGCACTTATGGAGATTCAACAGGTACCTTTCATCTATGAATTTCTGCTTTACGCTTTTATCTATTCTTTTGGCATTGACGATTGAATCGTAGGTCTCGTCTCCTATCGGCTCCTCCGGGTACATTCCGAGTACATTGTAATCTATGTCTATCATCGAGAGGGGCATGTGCCAGATGGAGTAGGAAAGCCTCAGGAGGTCATTTATGCTTTTGTTGATGATGGCCTCATAGAGCCCTTTGTAGAATGATGCTTCATCGATTTTTCCTGTCATGAAGTTATTCTACTACAAATGACTCTCTGTTTCAGCATTCTGCCCATATGTATTGTGACTGTTGTCTCTTCTTTATTCTCACCAGATGTTTCATAACGGTAAACGAGAAAGGTTCATCGTTTAATATTTTCCTACATTAAAAGATATTAATCTCTTGAGCTAAGCACGATTATTGCATTCCTCAATCCTATGGTTTGTCGTGAGTCATATGTGCAGTTGCACAATAATACCTACTTAACTCTGTTTCTACGCCTATGGAGTGCCATATAGGCTGATGGTAGTATATAGATAAATATCGATAAAAAACACTTTATAAGAATTTATCGACTTTGTATGGAGGTATTTATGAAGAAAACATCTCGTGCCTGGATTGTGGCTGTATCTGTAGCGGCAATACTCTTTGTTGTTTCCGGTATAGTTGCAAACACAATCTCACTCTTTATGACACAATTCAATTCCGTCTATCCTGAGACAGGTGCAATGTCGAAGCTTGCATTCTATTTCACAATCATGACGGGGACTATGGCTGTTTTCCAGCCACTCGCAAGAAAGATATTCTCAAAGGTTGATGCAAGAGTCTGTGTGAGCCTCGCTGTAATCTTTGCTTCTCTCGGCTTCGGTGCCATCTCTTTCTATACTAGTTTCGTAGGCTGGCTCTTTTCCGGACTTTTCATCGGACTGGGATTCTCATTCATCACGTACCTGATGGGGCCGATTCTCATCAACAACTGGTTTAAGAAAAATACCGGCTCGATTCTCGGTGTCGTCCTTGCATTCTCCAATCTCGGAGGCGCTCTCTTCGGCTCCCTCGCCGGTAATATGATCAGCTCGATGGGCTGGCAGCCAGCGATGAGGCTTCTTGCACTATTAGCATGTGTTCTCGGGCTCCTCTTTGCCATATTCGGTCTCAGGTACGCTCCGAACAAAGAGAAGGGCGAGGCTGCATTCGGCGAGGATGAAGTCAGTACAACCAGTGCTGGAAAGAGTGAGGAGCTCAAGGGACTGTCATTTTCAGAGTCGCTAAAAACACCATACTTCTGGATGGTTGCAATTGCAGTAGTTGTCTGTTTCTTCGGCTCCAACTTCCAAACTCAGGCAACTACATTTGCACGTACCCAATATTCATTCTCGATTGTACAGGCCGGGTATCTTTCATCTGTTCTCATGGTCGGTGCCGTATGCGGTAAGATTATCCTCGGAACCATAAACGATAAGCTCGGATGCAGGGGTTCCTATTCAATCGGATGTGGTTCGATGATTCTCGGTATTCTTGTTCTTATATCTGGATCCCATTCTGGCAATGTTGCATTCGGGTTTATCGGGGCATTCTTCTTCGGCTTCGGATTTGCAACCATGAGTATCGCCATCCCGTTTGTCGTCAAGACAATCCTTGGCAAGAAATACTTTGCCCAGATTTACGGATATGTATGTTCCATCGGAACCCTTACATCGATGTTCTCATCAAACATCTACGCAACAATCAAGGACACAACGGGTAACTATTACGGCGGAATGGTCGCAGCATCGATTGCACTTGCCGTCGGTATAGTAATGGTTATTCTTGGAGTCGGACTGACAAAGAACAAAGAGTGGAATAAATAAGAAGTATATTCGACTTTAATCAACCAGGAGGAAAATATGGTTTCATTTGATTTAAAAGGAAAAGTTGGTATTATTTCAGGCGCATCAAGAGGCCTGGGAAAGGACATGGCGCGTGGCCTTGCGGAAGCAGGCGCGGACCTTGTTATCATTGCCCGTAGCTACGATAAACTAGTATCTGTTGCGGAAGAGCTCAAGGCATCAACGGGGAGAAAAATCATCCCGATGCAGTGTGACATAACAAATAGTGATGATGTGAAGGCTGTTATCGACACGACTCTCAAGGAGTTCGGCAAGATTGATATTCTCGTCAACAATGCAGCTGTCATCGATAGGGCATCGGCACTCGAGATTACACCCGAGGCCTTCGATAAGGTATTGGATGCTAACCTCAAGGCTCCATTCTTCTTCTCCCGTGATGTTGTAAATGCCTACATGAAGGAACACGGCGGCCACATCGTCAATATATGCTCGGTAAGTTCCTACAGAGCTTCCGCTGCTTCTCCGTCCTACCCGATTTCAAAGGCTGCAGCCGAAATGATGACACGCTGTCAGGCAGCAGCATGGGCTCAGTACGGCGTCTTTGTTAATGCAATTGCTCCGGGCCAGTTCAGACTGGGAATGGGGGAGAGCTCGTCTCAGGAATGGATTGACCTCATGAGCAAGAAAATCCCTCAGAGAAGACTCGGCTACATGGACGACCTCAACGGCGCACTTGTATTCCTTGCTTCCGACGCATGCCGTTACACACAGGGCCAGACGATTGTCTGCGACGGCGGCCTTCTTCTGCCACTGGCATAATCTAGTGATGAGCCTCTCGTTCTTCGGGAGGCTCTATCAATGCTTCAGCATATGTTGATGATTCAGGCATCTTCAGGACAGTTGATGCTGTAGTCCCCTTTTTCCGTCTTCCTT
>CAVJEL010000118.1:0-5286 GCA_963648635.1 Ruminococcus intestinalis | reverse complement strand
ACATAAAGGTAGTCGTTTTTAATAATGTTCTCAAAAGAGCTGTTTCCAACAAGTATTTCTTTCACTTCTGCCTCCGTACCTTAATTTTAACATAAAACAACAAGTTATGATACATAAAGTTATGTATCAGAGGTATTTTCCCTTTGGTATTGGGCCTTTGTGAATAGACAGGCTTATTGTCTTCGGTGTCGCTTTCACTCATAAAGAAAGAGCCCGAAGGCTCTCTCTACTTACTTAACAAGGTGGCAGGCTACATAGTGGCCGGGGCTCACCTCTTTAAACTCAGGCATACTCTCCTCGCACTGTTTTGAAGCAAAGCGACAGCGGGTTCTGAACGGGCATCCTGAAGGCGCATTGAGCGGCGAAGGAATATCTCCCGAGAGCACGATACGCTGGTTTGCTCTTGCGACTTTCGGGTCAGGTACAGGAACGGAGGAAAGAAGTGACTGTGAGTATGGGTGCAACGGGTGTGAATATATCTCACCGGCATCTGCAAGCTCGACCATCTTTCCGAGGTACATGACTGCAATTCTATTTGAAATATGTCTTACGACAAGGAGGTCATGTGCAATGAAAAGATATGTCAGGTTCATCTTTTCCTGAAGGTCTACAAACATGTTGATAACCTGCGCCTGGATTGATACGTCAAGTGCACTGACAGGCTCGTCACAGACTATGAACTCCGGGCGGATTGCGATTGCACGCGCAATTCCTATACGCTGTCTCTGACCACCCGAGAACTCGTGGGCATAACGAGAAGCATGCTCACTGTTGAGGCCGACATAGCTCATGAGCTGCAACACCCTCTCTCTTCTCTCTTCCTTGGACGAGTACATTTTATGAACATCCAGCGGTTCAGCAATGATGTCCTCGACAGTCATACGGGGGTTGAGGGATGAATACGGGTCCTGGAAGACCATAGTTGCCTTCTTACGGTAGTCGTTCATCGTCTCCTTGCTGACCTTTACTCCGTCATATATAACATCACCGCTAGTAGGCTTATATAAGTGGAGGATTGAACGACCCGCGGTGGTCTTACCGCATCCTGACTCTCCGACAAGGCCTAAGGTCTCACCCTTCTTGATGTCGAAAGAAATATCATCAACGGCCTTGAGAGGCTTTGTCTTGAAAAAGCCCATATTAATGTCGAAATACTGCTTAAGGTTCTTTACTTCTACAAGAGTCTTGTTCTCCATCACTGGGCCTCCTTAGCTATTGTGGCTGTCCCGTCTTCAAGAGCTTCCTTGACGTTCATCCAGCATGAGGACATATGGTCTTCATTGATGAGCATTCTCTCGGCACGCTGGGTAAGACATACCTTCATCGCCTTTTCACACCTGGGTGCAAACGGACAACCCTTCGGCATGTTCAAGAGGTCAATAGGAGTACCTGTTATAGGCTGAAGCTTCTTTCCGGCTGTATCTGCCGTCGGGATACTTCTCATAAGCCCCTTGGTGTATTCATGCTTCGGGTTATAGAAGATTTCATCGGCAGTACCCTGCTCACATATCGATCCTGCGTACATGACGATGACTTCGTCGCACATCTGTGCAACTACTCCGAGGTCATGGGTGATGAGTATGATTGCCATACCCAGCTTCTTCTGCAGATCCTTCATCAAATCGAGTATCTGGGCCTGAATTGTGACGTCGAGGGCAGTTGTCGGCTCATCGGCGATTAGGATATCGGGTTCGCATGCAAGGGCCATAGCAATCATAACACGCTGTCTCATTCCACCTGAGAACTCATACGGGTATTGGTTCATACGCTTCTCGGGCTCGTTGACGTTTACAAGCCTCAGCATTTCGATTGCCCTTTCTTTCGCCTCCTGGCGTGTTCTGTCGGTGTGGAGAAGGATTGCCTCCATGAGCTGGTGGCCGATTGTGTATGTCGGGTTGAGAGATGTCATCGGGTCCTGGAAGATAATCGATATCTTACCGCCCCTGATTTTTCTCATCATCTTTTCACTTGCTCCGATAAGTTCCTCGCCGTTGTACTTGATTGACGATGTGGGCTTTATCTCTGCAGTCGGCGCAAGAATCTGCATAATCGAATATGCAGTGACACTCTTGCCGCTTCCGCTTTCTCCTACTATTCCGAGTACCTTTCCGTGGTCGAGGAAGAAGGAAACGCCGTTGACTGCCTTAACTTCTCCATTATCTGTATGGAAGGAGGTTTCAAGATTCTTTACTTCTAAAAGTGCCATATGTTTCTCCTCCTATCAGCTGTTGAGTTTCGGGTCGAATGCATCTCTCAGGCCATCCCCGAAGAGGTTGAGCGAGAGAACTATGAGCGAGATGATTACAGCAGGAATCACCAGCCTGTAGGGGTATGAATACATACCGTTGAGGGCATCGGATGCCAGAGAGCCGAGGCTCGGCATAGGTGCGTTGACTCCAAGTCCCAGGAACGAGAGATAACTCTCTGTAAAGATTGCTGACGGAATCTGGAGGGCTGTAGAGATGATGATTACCGAAATACAGTTCGGAAGAAGATGCTTCGTGATAATCCACTTGCCCTTTGCTCCGGCTGTACGTGCAGCAAGTACATACTCCTGCTCTCTGAGGGAGAGTATCTGACCTCTTATCTGACGGGACATACTTACCCAGTAAAGGAGTCCGAATACGATGAATAGTGATATTATATTGCTTCCTATCTTCTCGAATACAGTTCCTTCAAGTGCCTCGGATAGCGGGTCACGTATGACGGAGGCGAGAAGGATAATCATGAGCATATCGGGAAGGGAGTAGATGATATCGACGATACGCATTATGACAAGGTCGACCTTTCCTCCGAAATAGCCAGAGATACTTCCGATTGTAAGTCCGATAACAAGGACGATGATGGACGCGAAGAATCCGACTGCGAGCGAAATTCTCGTGCCATAAACTATACGTATGAAGTAGTCACGCCCCGCACTGTCAGTTCCGAAGATATGGGGGAAAATCTTCTCTCCATTTTCGATTCTCTTGAGCTCTGTCTTTCCGTACTCGAAAGGCGCAAGGTTCTTATATGATGAATCAACGGGTTTACCAGGGGTAATACCTAGCTGTGCATCATATGAGTATGGCCAGAAAAAAGGAATGAAGATACAGGAGAGCGTAATGATTACGATAACAAAGAAGCTGACCATGGCAACCTTGTTCTTCTTGAATCTCTTGAGACCGTCCTTGAAGAATGTTGAGGATGGCCTCATCTGTACCATATATGCTTTCTCTTCATCCGTTGCGGGGATGAACGAGCTTAAATCCTGCTGGATGCTGAATGGTTTATGTCTGTTTAACACGTCTTTCCTCCTCAACTGAAATCGATTCTCGGGTCAACAACCTTGTAAAGGATGTCCGAGAGGAGATTCATTATGACAATGAGCGATGAGAGCATGATTGTCGTTCCCATTATAAGCGGGTAGTCACGGTTGATGATTGACTGCACAAAGGCCCTTCCGATTCCAGGGACAGCGAAAATCTGTTCGACGACAAGTGAGCCCGTGACAATATATGCAAGCATCGGGCCGACATATGTGATTACAGGGATAAGTGCATTCTTGAGAGAATGGCCGAAGATAATTTTCCACGGCGCAACACCCTTTGCCTTGGCTGTTCTGACATAGTCCTGGCCGAGTACGTCAAGCATACTCGAGCGTGTGAGACGGATTATGTGTGCCATAGGACTGAGCCCGAGTGTGATAATCGGGAGGATCAAACCCTTGGATGTTTCACCATTGGCGGGAAGCCACTTCAGCATTACGGCAAAGATAAGAAGTAACAGCGACCCCATGATAAATGACGGCATCGAAACAAATGCGGTGGAAATCACCATGATAATCCTGTCCAGAACCGTATTACGCTTGAGTGCTGCAATGGCACCGAGGACTACACCAACGATTGTAGCCCAGAGCGCTGCTCTGACACCGAGTTTGAAAGAAGTCTTGAGACCATCGGTCATAACATCTATGACCATTCTTCCCCTCTGCTTGAGGGACGGTCCGAAATCGAATTTTGTTACGATATCTACTATATAGGACCAATACTGTTCCATCAACGGCTTGTCAAGTCCGTACTTTGCCTCCAGGGCCGCCTGGACTGCCGGGGAAACAGCCTTCTCGCTAGCAAACGGTCCGCCGGGGACGAAATGCATAACGAAGAAGGTTATAGTCATTACAATCCATACCGTCAGGATGGCAAGCAGTATTCTTTTGATAATATAACCTAAAGTTTTTGGATTCATATCGACAGAACCTCTATGTGAAATTTCATCGAATGCTACCAAATGAATAGAAGATTTTCAATAAAGTCAGCATAAATATGCAACATTTTGTATAAAAAACGTAGTTTCTGTTATTATACGAACACTTTTACTTCCTATTCTTATCTATTTTCCATAGAATCAAACCATGACTATAAATAGAGCTGAATATAAAGGTGTTATAACCGTACCCGCATCGAAAAGCCAGACAATCAGAGCCCTCCTCATCGCCTTGATGGCGGGGGGAAAATCGAAAATAAGGCACCCCCTTTTCTCAAGTGACACTCTTGCTGCAATCAATGCAGTCAAGGCCCTCGGTTGCACTGTCGAGAATAGTGGTGATGATTTACTCGTCGACTCTTCTAAGCTTACTATCGGGGATGATACCCTCACAATAGACTGTCTCAACAGTGGAACTACCGCTGCTCTCTTAATGCCTATCCTTGCGCTTTATTCTACGCCTTTCATCGTCACTGGCGACGACCAGCTTAAAAAAAGGCCGTTTCTTCCACTTTTGAAATCACTTGAGGACCTTGGAGCCGAAGTAAAGACTACAGACGGCTTTCTCCCTTGCTTTATCAAAGGCCCTCTCAAAGGTGGAGAGACGACAATTGAATGTAAGACAAGTCAGTATTTATCGGGGCTCTTACTCGCACTTCCACTAGCAGAGAATGACTCAACTGTCACATGCTCGCTTTTATATGAAAAGCCATATGTTGAGATAACAAGGTGGTGGCTGAGAAGAGAGAACATCGCGTTTACACAGACGAATGATCTTATGAAAAGCTGGATAAAGGGACGACAGAGTTACAAAGCAATCGACGAATACATCGAAGGCGATTTTTCTTCAGCTTCCTTCTTCTTCGTCCTTGCTGCAATACATAACACTTCAATTACGATAAACGGCCTCGACAGAAATACCACACAGGGCGACAGGAGGATACTTGAAGTATTAGAGGACGCAGGGTGCACTATCGAGTGGGATGGCATGAGCGTGACGGTTACGGGCCCGAAAGAAATTAAAGGGGGCGAGTGGGATAT
>CAVJEL010000117.1:0-5582 GCA_963648635.1 Ruminococcus intestinalis | reverse complement strand
CCATAACGGCCGGGAATATATATTTCTTCATAAACTAAACTCACAATCAGGGTCGTATCTCTATGACCAAAGAGAATATAAGCAATTGAAAAAGTTATATCAAGATGATATACATCGCCTTTTTTTGTATTTTAAGTGTATAAAGAGGGAAAATCCTGACTATTTTGTGATAGGGTCTATCTAGTTCTTCTTTCTTAATAATAAATTATAGTCAAACTTAGTAGGGATTAACTATGGCATTTTTAAGGTCAAAAATGGCTGGTTTTTCACTGTCTTCGGCCCTTTGTTATTGTGGTGCTATGTCCAAATTAATATAATGGCGCTATGAGAATACTTTGCATTTCCGACACTACACGTTCTCTTGCCTTTTCACCGATGGTGAGGTCCATCTACGGGGACGTTGATGTTATTTTGAGTGCCGGTGATATGCCCCTTGAAAGCTATGACTATGTGCAGACTATGCTTCATAGCGATGTTTACTACATTTACGGTAATCATAACCTTAAGGACTTCAGAAAGGCCATGAGAATTGACCCCTTCCGTCTTCACCAGACTGATGATTACAACAATAAGTTCTACGGCTTTATGATTGACGGTAAGTGCTTCCGTGATAAAAGCACAGGGCTACTTGTTGCGGGGCTCGGGGGATCGATGCTCTACAACGGAGGCGACAGCCAATACACGGAGAGGCAGATGCGCTACCGCATTTATAAGCTTATTCCGCAGCTTTTAGCCAATAAGCGCAGGTACGGCCGCTATCTCGATATCCTCATAACCCATGCGCCTCCTTACGGACTCGGGGACGGCGAGGATTTATGCCACAGGGGCTTCAAGGCTTTTCTGTCGTTCATCGATAAGTTCAAGCCGAGGTATGTTCTTCACGGCCATGTGCACCTTGATGACAGTAATGCACCCCGTGTTAGCGAAAGAAACGGAACAAAGATAATCAATGTATATGGTTCATATTTATTAGACGACGCTGATCTCGGAGGGATTAAGAGTGGCCGATAATTTTGTAGTAGTTGATGATTTTTTAAAAGCACGACGGAGGGCCAAAATCGGCAAGGTCCTCTCGACATTCAAATGGAAGAATCCGGACTTACTTTCGTTTTATGAGGTAACAAAGCTCATAAAGCCTGAAAGCGAGTCATATAAGGGGATGCAGACAATCCCTGTGAAGAACATAATCGGGTCGGAGAACAGATATCATGACTTCTCGTCGGCATTTGCCCCTAAGAACAACAAACTCCAGACAAGGTGGGAGAACATCGACAGGGCACGCCTGGATGATATCCCGCTCCCTCCCATCAGCGTGTACAAAATCGGGGACTGGTACTTTGTCAGAGACGGAAACCACCGTGTGTCGGTTGCACGCATGAACGGCCAGGAGTTCATCGACGCCGAGGTTGTCGAACTTACTTCTTCAATTGTACTCGAGGAAGGCCTTACAATGAAGGAGCTCAAGAAGAGGGTAGTCGAGGCTGAAAGAAAGAGCTTCATCGAGCAATATAACCCCACATACCTTCCGATGGATAAGATAGTCTTCACAACCCCGGGTTCTTACCCCGAGATGGTGAACCACATCCTTGTTCATAAGTACTATGCCAACGAGCACCTTGACTACACCCTTACATTTGAAGAAGGTGCCGTCAGCTGGTATAACAAGGTATATAAGCCTCTTGTCGACGCCCTCGATAAGGAGCATCTTGCGCGCCGCTTCCCCGGCTACACCGAGAGTGATATCTATATGTGGCTTGTAAGGCGCTGGGACGAGATGAAGAGGACAGACGCATATATAACGGAGGCTGCAGTTGTCAAGGACGTGAAGAAGAGGAGCGGAAGGCACTTCTTAAGGCGTTGGATTAATTATTTCAAAAGGTTATTCAGCAGGGACTAGTATGAGTAGAGCAGACGATATTTTTATTTCAAACATAAAGGAAATTCTTTCCACAGGATTCAGTGACGAGAGTCTTGACGTCAGACCCCACTGGAGTGACGGTACTCCGGCGCACACAATCAAGAAGTTCGGCTTAGTCAACAGATACAACCTCAAAGAGGAGTTTCCCATCCTGACGCTGAGGCGCACATACATGAAGTCGGCAATAGACGAAGTGTTGTGGATATGGCAGAAGAAATCAAATAATGTACATGACCTTAATAGTCACGTATGGGACAGCTGGGCTGATGAGTCGGGGTCGATTGGTAAGGCATATGGCTATCAGCTCGGGGTCAAACACCACTATAAGGAAGGGGACTTCGATCAGGTTGATAGGGTCCTCTACGACTTGAAGCATAACCCTCAGTCGAGACGTATAATGACTAATATCTACAACCATCATGACCTAAGTGAAATGGCACTCTATCCGTGTGCCTACTCCATGACATTCAACGTCAGCGGGAAAACACTCAACGGCATACTCAATCAACGGAGCCAAGATATGCTCACGGCCAACAACTGGAATGTCGTGCAATATGCTGCCTTGATGTATATGATGGCCCAGGTGAGTGGACTCGAGGTCGGGGAACTTGTTCACGTAATAGCAGATGCCCATATATATGACCGTCATATTCCGATTGTGAAGGAGATAATCGAAAACGAGAGCTATCCGGCGCCGAAATTCAAAATGAACGAGGATAAGAGAGATTTCTATTCCTTCACCCCCGATGACTTCTCCCTTGAAGGCTACGTGTATAACAAGAAGAAGTACGACATCCCGGTCGCAATCTAGGAGGAGAAATGCAGGCGATTTTGCATTGTGACAGAAACTGGGGGATAGGGCGCAAAAATGATTTGATGTTCCGCCTCCCTTTAGATATGGCCTTTTTCCGCTCCACGACCCTCAATAAGACTGTCGTTATGGGCTCGAATACCCTTCTTTCGTTTCCCGGTGGAAAGCCGTTGAAGAAGAGAAAGAATATCGTATTGTGGCCAGATGGTGATAGTAAGAGAGCAGAAGAAGACTGCTTTACACTTGTAAGGACCATGGACGAACTACTTGGTGAGATTAAGAAGTACAGGAGCGAGGATGTCTACATAATAGGCGGTGCGATGATGTATAAGACGATGCTTCCGTATTGCGAGTATGTACTTTTGACAAAGGTTGATGCAGACGGAGGCGCGGAAGTCTTTTTCGAGAACCTCGATAAGAACGAGGACTGGGTTGAGGAGGAAAGGGGAGAAGAAATTATCGATAACGGCTACCCCATAAGGTTCTGCCGCTACAGAAATCTCCACCCGAGAGCTCTATGAAAACAATCGAGAAAGGTAACTACGCCGAGGGAAGCATAACCCGCCACATCCTGTCTCTTGCCGTCCCGACACTTTTTGCAGAGCTCGTGAATGTCCTCTACAGCGTAGTCGACCGTATGTACATCGGCCATATGAGCGGGGAGGGTACACTTGCACTTTCCGCCGTCGGTGTTGTTTTTCCGATTATCAGCTTTATTAGTGCCTTCCCGTCGCTTATATCTTCAGGCGCAACTCCGATAGCTGCAATAGAGAGAGGAAAGGGCGATGACGGAAGGGCGGAGCTTATTCTGGAGACTTCGTTTACCTTCGCACTTATAATATCGGCAGTGCTGACACTGATACTTTTTGTCTTCAGAACACCGCTCTTATATATGATGGGGGCCGATGAAAGTACAATAGGATACGCTCTTGATTACTTCTCGATTTACGTCCTCGGGACCGTCTTCGTCCTCATAAGCGTCGGCTTCAATTCATTTATAACAATGCAGGGCTTTGGTCTCACGGCAATGATGACTGTTGTCATCGGTGCTGTGCTCAATACTGTCCTCGACCCAATCTTCATCTATACCTTCTCACTCGGGGTGAAGGGGGCCGCGATTGCCACTGTCATAAGTCAGGCTGTTTCTGCTCTCTGGGTTATTCTCTTCCTCAGAGGAAAGAAAAGCCAGATAAGGCTCAGAAAGTTATCTCTTGACGGCGGGATTATAAAACGGACGCTCAAGCTTGGGATATCTGGATTTATGTTCAAGATGACAAACTCCCTAACTCAGGCTGCATCCAACATGACGATTGTAACATTCTCAGGGGAGCTTTCGACACTTTACATAGGAGCTATGAGCATAATCAACTCCACGCGAGAGATGGTATCACTGCCGATTCAGAGTGTGACGGTGTCGACCCAGCCTGTCATGGGATTCAACTACGGGGCGGGTAACAGCGAGCGCGTGTGCAAGGCTATAAGGGTTATGACTGAGATTGCACTTTTCTATGCTCTTATATCATGGGCCTTTGTCCTTCTTTTTCCACAGGTTCTTATATCTGTATTCACACCAGATTCAACTCTTGTAAATATTACAGTTCCTGTAATGAGAATATACTTTGCCGTCTTCTTCATGATGACTTTCCAGAGCGCGGGACAGACTACATTCGTTGCGCTCAATCACCCGAAGAACGCAGTCTTCTTCTCACTTTTAAGAAAGGTATTTCTGGTATTCCCGCTCATTCTCATCCTTCCGAGGCTTGGAATGGGTGTATACGGCGTCTTCTATGCTGAGGCAATCAGCCAGCTTATCGGAGCTTCATGCTGCTATCTGACAATGTACTTTACAATATATAGACCACTCAAAAAGGGAACATACAACTGGGAGAAGTACAGGTAAAAAGGAGAAAATATGGAAAGGCAGGATAAGGACCTTGCGTTCATGCTCAAATATGAGAATGTGGCTTGGTATGACAACGGGGAAGTGAGGGTACTCGACAGGCGTGTATACCCGGCAAAAATTGAATGGGTTGTATGCAAAACAGTTGAGGATGTTGCCTGGGCAATCAAGAATATGGTTACTCAGTCGACTGGTCCCTACACCCTTGCTCCGATGGGAATGGCACTTGCGTGTCACCTTGCAGAAGGAAAGGGAGAAGAGGAGATAAGAAATTACCTTTCCTGGGCTTCAAAAACCATAGCCTACTCCCGCCCCACAACAGCTAAGAGGATGGAGAGCCTCACAGAGAAGTGTATTCCTGTCGCTCTCAAAGCCCTAGCAGAGGGAAGAAAAGCAGATGAGGCCGTAAGGGACTTTGTCGTCGAGATGAATAACGAGCGCTATGCCAGGGTTGATAAAATTGCTCATAACCTTGTCGATAAGTTCCCACAGGGGGGGAAAGTTATGACGCAATGCTATGCTGAGACAGTGCTGGGGTTAATGCTTAGAGAGTGCAGGAGACGGGGAAATGATATTAAGCTTTTCTGTCCTGAAACTCGGCCTTTCTTCCAGGGTGCAAGATTTACAAGTACTGTGTGCTACCAGATGGGATTCGACGTCACGCTTATCACTGACAACATGCCGGCTGCAGTGATGAAGAGGGAGGGCATTGACGCTTTTACATGCGCTGCCGACGCAATAAGCTGTGACGGCTACGTCTTCAATAAGGTCGGAACAAGCCAGATAGCAATATGTTCCGCCTACTTCGGCGTTCCCGTATACGTAACCGGTGCCCCCGATAAGGCTCACCCCACCTATGACACTGTCACAATCGAGATGAGAAACCCCGACGAAACGCTCTATGCAATGGGAGTCAGAACGGCAGTTGAAGGCGTTAAGGGATACTATCCTGC
>CAVJEL010000116.1:0-5621 GCA_963648635.1 Ruminococcus intestinalis | reverse complement strand
TCCTTACTGGTATAACTAAGTTCTCCAATATGTCCATCTTCAGTAAGATGAATAACCTCATTGACCTGACCTTCGACCCTAATTACGCTTCAGCATTCGGGTATACTGAAGAAGAACTTGAGAGTAACTTTTCTGAGTATATTGATGAATACATGAAGAGAAATAACAGGGAATATGAGACAAGAGAAGAATTCATCTCTGCCATACGCGATTACTACGACGGCTACCGATTCTCATACGAAAACACAGTGAAGGTATATAACCCGGTATCTGTCGGATTCTTCTTTAACAATAGATGTTCATTCAAACCGTATTGGGAGAATACAGGAGTAAGTACACTGGCAGTGGAGCTTGCGAAAGACTATCATCTTGAAAGGATTATTTCCCAGAATCCTATTCTTCCTCTTAGTGCTGTCAACACATTCGACTACTCGCTTATAAGTGAACAGAAATTGAAGGACCTGCAAGTACTGGCTCTTATCTATTTCACTGGGTATATGACGATAGATGATGGAGATGACGAAGGTTTGAATCTGACGTTCCCGAATACTGAAATAAGAAAGACATTCACCCAGAATCTTGTGGCGCGTTTTACAGGTATTGAAACATCGCTTTATTCTGTAGAAGGGGTTAGGGCGGTAAAGGAAGGAAATATAGAACGGCTTGAAAAGGTATTCAATGCCTTCTTGAAGGAGTTTCCTTATACAATTTTCGAAAAGAAGGAGAAAAGCTACGAGCAGGCATTCTTCTCATTCTTCCTTATGATAGGAGGAGCTCGTATTGATGCCGAGGAGGAGTCGCTCACAGGCCGCAGTGATATAGTCATCTCAACAAATCGTGATGTCTATGTTATCGAGATGAAGGTTGACGATAGTGTTGATAAAGCCATCGCTCAGATAAAGGAGAAGGGCTACTACCATAAGTATATCAACACAAAGAAGACCATCCATATCATCGGACTCAACTTCTCGTCTTCCGACCGTCAGATAAAGGACTGGAAGGAAGAGATAATCGACAAGACCAAGGAGCCGACATACCTCGGCTGAGGATTGTCAATATTCCTTTCAAGAGCGCTTGAGTATCAAAAAAGGAGGTAGCTCCATTTTGTAACTACCTCCCCATATGTCATCTCAGCCTTGTAGAATCAAATTAGGGCTTCTGACTATTTATCCATTTGATGGCTTCGATGAAGGCATTGTCTTTTTCAGGATCAAGTTCTGTTTGTATATCAGGAGTAATGCCTTTCGTTTCATAGCTTATGCCGTTAATGTCTTTGATTTGATAGGTTGTCGTCTTTATTGTGAGGTAGGCGCTACTGAAAGTTCCTCCGTTATATATGGTTCTGTCAGCCATAGTACATGTCCCACCGTATGTAGTGTGACCTATAACACATGAATTCGGCAGATGATTTTTGACTATGAGTGTTGCAAGTTCTGCGCATGATACCGATTTCCCGTTGACAAGAACGACAAATGGTCTATCGTAAGTTTTTTCAACTTCTGCCGACACATCTGTCTTCTTGAGATAAACTTCCATCCACGGCGTGTACTCCAGGCGGGAATACCCATCCTTGTACCTCGAATAACCGAATACTATCTCATCAGAGAAGAAAGAGCTCATGAGAGATTCAAGGAAGTAGTTATATCCTCCTCCGTTGCCCCTCAGGTCCATCACAATTCCTTTTATTTCTACAACCTTGTTCTGACCGTCACTGCTGCTTGTCCACTCGAACTTTCCATTGTCGGCAACTGCCTTAATTGACTCAAACATCTCTGTAAAATCTTGTAAGGCCTCGAACTTTTCCTTGATACTATCATATACAGTACCATTAAACTGCTGAACGATTTCACGAAGCTCCTTCAGTTCTTCGTCTCCTTCAACTTTTTTCTTCTCTTCAGGTGTTAGCTCATCTTTTGTTACCAACTCATCAAGAAAGTCCGGCCCCAAGAAACCTGAGAAGTAGAAATAGAAGATATCGTCTTTTGTAATACCATAAAAATAATCAAGAGTGTCAGATATACCCTCAGCTTTAAGCAGATCGTTCCATTTATTCGCAAGATCCACTTCCTCTTGATATTTAAATTCATCATCTCTGGTAAAAATATTTATTGAATTTCCATAGTAAAACTTATAATCATCTCTTAGCCTTCCCGTGCTCGTGTGGAAATAGTAATTATCAACCGACGTACTTCTTGATTTCAGGTCGTCCACTTCATAGTAGCTTTCTATAGCTTCTCTGTCGTACCATTCTGTATCATCATCAGTGTATTCATAGTCACTATATTTTACCGATGTTATTTTGTTTTCATATATAATATCAGGGAATTCCATTATGTCGCGACTGCTGTCACCTGCCGCCCATTTCTGCAGCATGGCCGGTTTTGTGACAAGTTTATTGCCAAAATTGTCGAAAACTCCAATAGTGTAGTGGTAGTCCTTGAGGTTCCAAACTATTTCCTTGAAGTACTTAAATGCAGCAAGAGAGTCTTCGGATTTGGAAAAATCCAGCGTCTGGAACTTCGGAAGGTATTCATCATAAACATCATCCCAGTCGAGAGAAGTATCGTCAGAGAAGTGTGCATACTCACTGTTCATCGTATTCCAGAACGTCAGGAAGATTCCTTCCCAGGACTCATCCGGGGCACTTATGTCGTTTGTACATGAAGTAAAGAGAAGAAGGATTGTTATCAAAACTAGTGTCAATATCTTTTTCATCATGTCCTCCTTACTCTACATCCACTGCTGGACTCTCTGAGTTAAACCTATAGAGAATACCCAGCGTGATGGAGAATGTTGAATTGTGTATTGGATAGGCTCCGTTTCTCTGCTTCTTATTCATATCTGTAAGAGAATAAAGGTACTCGAATGCCGTGTAGATTCTAAATGAATAGAAGGAATAATCGGCACCGACACGTAGTCTCAATCCCCCGTCAAAGCGATTGTAGGCGGAAAAATCCACATTATCCTTCACCTTCACTTCTATGTCGTTCTGGTTGACTGCCGTTCCTTCGCGGCCACCGTAAAGCCATACGCCCAAGTATCCTCCGAGGGAGAGGAAGAGAGAAAAGTCGTCTATCGGGAAGGATGCACGGAAGGAGAGAGGAAACGAAAGAAAGCCGTTTCTTATTATGTAGTCAAAGTTGACCTGGGTGCTGCTTCCAACATCTACTTTCTGGTAGTACCTGTAGTTCTTATCGTAGATTGCAACGCCGCTTTCAAGGCCGACGTAATCATTGAATGTGACAAGGAAAGGAACCTCCGCCTTGTAGCCGACCCTGTAGTCGTATTTGTAGTTGCGGTAACCCTTACCTGCTACGACAGTGTTAAAGGTAACGCCACCGTCAGCGCCAAGATAGTACCCTGCAGCCGAAAGACTCATCAGGGTTCCTAGTAGTACACATATAACAATTATTCTCTTCATGTGAAGATAATACCACGAAAGAAGAAAGAAGTCCGTTAATTATTTGATGCTTTCAGCGATAAATCTCTGTCGTAATCAGATAGCATAGTCTTCACTTCCCGGCTCAACGGGAGGAGTGCAAACATGTTAAATACAGTCATCAATGCTATTCCGAAGTCCCCGAGGTCCCACACAAAGGTATACTCCGCAAGTCCTCCGATAAATAGCATGACAAGGCAGAGCACCTTATATAATGTCTGGCTCGTCCAGTTCTCGCCGAACACATAGCTTATGTTGCTCCTGGCATAGAAAAGAATTCCAAGGAATGTAGAGAAGGAGAAGAGAAAAAGCGTGACGGCAATCAAAATCACACCCAGACTTCCCATATGGTAGTTCATCGCACTCTGCAATAAGTCCATTCCGACCTTGCCCTCAACTACGCTATCTGGAGAAAGGAGCATGATGAATGCTGTACAGCTGCAGATAACGATTGTGTCGATAAAAACTCCTAGCGCCTGCAATAGGCCTGCATTGACAGGGCTCTTAACGTCTGCTGTAGCTGCTGCGCAAGGAGCGCTACCGCTTCCGGCTTCGTTACTAAAGAGGCCACGCTTTACACCGTTCATCAAAACAGCACCCAGGCCTCCACCTGCAACAGCTCTAAGGCCGAATGCCTCCTGGAAAATACGTTTGAAGACTGTGGGTAGTAGTGTGATATTCTTGAATATAATGAAGAGTGTCACACAGAAATACAGTACTGCCATGATAGGTACTATGACATCTACGACCTTTACAGTTGCTTTCTTTCTGAGAACAATTATTGCAGATATAGCAACAAGCACTATTGTTGAAATAAGCGGGTCAATGGAGAAGGCATTGTCGAGTGCCGATGAGACGGAGTTCCCGATAACCTGACTTATACCACACCAGCATAGGAGACCCGAGAGTGCAAAGAGGACGGCAAGGATGCTCTTCTTTTTCTTTCCTCTGTAAATGTGGTCAAGGTAGTAAGCCGGGCCACCTTTGTAGCCACCATAAAGCTTATCTTCAGTCTTATACTTCTGCGCTAGTGTTCCTTCGACAAATGCAGTAGCCCCTCCGAGAAGAGCTGAGAACCACATCCAGAAGACAGCACCTGCCCCACCGAGAGATACGGCCGCGACAACGCCCACGAGGTTTCCCATTCCGACACGTGTTGCTGTGGAGATCAATAATGCCTGAAAGCCCGAAAGTGCACTTTGGTTGGCCCCTTTCTTCTCCAGTGTAAGCTTAATCATTAATGGAAAGTGCCTGAACTGAACACCTTTGAGATATATCGTATAGAAGATTCCAAGAGGAATGAGAATCAGGACTAAGAGAGAAATCCCGACACTGTTACCGCCCGGGAGTGGAATCGTAAATAAATCTCCCCATAGGAGATTAAAGAAGAAATAGAATACTTTCACTGTAACTGCCTTTTTAGAGAGTTTACACCAGGTTCAGAGAATAAAGCTACCTTTTTTGTATTCTTAACCCATGCACCCGATTTCGTCGTCTTCTTCCTCGAGGAGTGTCACACTCTCCCCGGAGAGATTTTCTATCTCGAAGGAACCTCGGCGAGAACGGATGAGTTTGATATCTCCATAGGGAAGTGAGAAGGAAGGGTTGTCTTTGCTGTCCCTAACTTCATCCTCGAATAGGAATAGGTATATCCCACCGCGTTCGAAGAGAGTCATATCACCCTCGCTGTAGCAAAGCCTGAAGCCACTTGATATAAGGCACTCCACAAATTTCTCTTTAGTCATGGAGCAATATTACACTTTTTGTCTTTGTTTTTCCTCTCTTTCGTTTATAATTTTTCCGGAGGCACAAATGAAGAAACATATCGTATGCCTGGGAGACTCAAATACCCACGGCTATGCAGCAGATATTACCGACACCAAGGACGGTACAAACAGATTCAACGAGGACGAAAGATGGACGTGCCTTTTACAAAAATCCCTCGGCGACGATTACCTTGTACTAGAGGAAGGACTCGGTGGCCGGACAACTGTTTTTCAAGACCCACTTCATGAAGGTATGGATGCCCTCTCTGTTATCTACCCAATTCTCATGAGCCACGAGAGAGTCGACATGCTCGTAATCATGCTAGGAACAAATGACACAAAGGAGCGCTTCAACGCTTCTCCAATTGTAATAGCAAACGGTATGGACAGGCTCATAAAGAAGGCAAAGAGCATCG
>CAVJEL010000115.1:0-5767 GCA_963648635.1 Ruminococcus intestinalis | reverse complement strand
ATAGAATTAGAATAGTTGAAGTAAGTACGATAACTTCTGCAGACTGGGAATTTCGTAGATTGACCATATGTGTTATATCCCATATTATAGAATCAGGGAGGATATTTAGTGCCGACAATAAGTTATTTTTACGGAATAATCATTGTTATGTATTTGAGAAATAAGGAGCATAATCCTCCCCATATACATGCAATTACCCAGGATTTCGATGCCCCTTTTCTGATTTCAACAGGAGAGATAATGGAAGGGTATTTTCCAGACAAGGCAAAAGCGTTAGTCAAGGAATTTGTTTTAAGATATCAAAAGGAATTAGAGGAGATGTGGAGGACGGAGAAGTATGTAAAACTTCCTCCTCTCAAGTAGAAATGTTCCATAAAGCAGTTAGCCTTGAATTTAAAGAGGGAACCAGATTGGAGCTGACTTTCCAGGATGGTTCTGTTAAGAGTTATGATATCTCCGATCTCTTTGAAAAGTATCCACAGCTGGAAGCCCTGAATGACAGGAAGTTGTTTTTAAAAGGAAGCCTCATGGGAGGATACGGCATTGTGTGGAATGATGATTTGGATATCGATGCCGAGACGGTTTATGAAGATGGTGTAACTGTCGGTAAAACTCAGTTTGATATAAATGTTTGTTTATCTGACGCAATAATGAAGGCAAGAGCAGAGAGCGGTTTGACTCAGAAGGAGCTTTCATTGGCTTCCGGTATCAACCAGGCAGATATTTCAAAACTGGAAAGAGGAATTGGAAATCCGTCGTTGAAGACCTTGTATAGACTAGTGCATGCAATGGGAAAAACACTCAAAATTGACATAGAATGAGAGAAAATAATATGAGGCTGTCGTGTCTACTCTACGCAATTGTTGCCTTCTTGGAAAAACATTTCATCGACCTAGTTTGCAATACCGGTAACAGAATTAGTGCAGTTGAATTACGTGCTATAACTTCTAGCTTCGCAGTATTGCTGTATGTGTCGTATTCCATATTATGGATTCTTGTCCCTGAAAAGTATGAGATTCAGGGATTTAATGGATTTATTTTTTTCTTCCTTACGGGGAAAATATAACCTATATATAAGGTAGGAGAATAATATGGAAAGACGAATGATCAAAATCAAGGGATGCACTCTCTATCCTCCTCAGTTGATAAACAGCATTGACTGTCTTCCTGAGGAACTTGTGAGTCTGAACTACAAAATGAGAGAATCTTATTTTTCGATGCGGAGAGTAATACAGATTTTTGCCGATAATTACAACAAAGGCCTTGATTCTATCGGGACAGAAAAGGAGGAAATATTCACTCATTTTGATTTTCCCATTCCTGCGGAGAGAAGGTTACCTGAAGCTTTTGATGAAATGTTTTCTACGCTTGAGAGAACGTTAGGTGTCGATCTGACGCCTCTCATCAAAAGATGTGAAGTGTATTCAACACGGATGCTGGAAAGAGAAAAAGAGAAGGAACAAAAAGAAGAAAACAGGAGAGAATTCATTCATCAACTTCTTATTAAGAACGATATTAAGGAAGAAAATGAGATGGATACGTTGAAAAGAATCGGGAACCTGGTTCTCATCCATAAGGCAAAGTGTGCTTCTCCATCCTACGATGCGAAAGAAGAGGAGGAAAGAGTGACAATCCTTTGGGGCGAAATTCTCCTCCTATCGCTCTTCAGTGATGTAATCACGTACTCTATTCTTGAGAGGCTTGTCGAGAATGAGCTTGTAGAGGAAAAGGAGATAACGGATCTTCTTGAAAAGAGGTACGGAATCGACAGGGATTATGAGTGGTATATGGAAGATGCCGTCACTCTCAACAGTGACGATAAAACAGATATAAAGATTGAAGATATCATGACCATTATTGAGAAACGGGTTGATGCTGTGATAGGCGCTTCAGTTTGATATTTTTTTTTATGGGAGCAAGCAAAGCTCCTAAGTGTTCTTTTGAACTATCTACATCTCGTTCAGCTAATTCGTTGCATCTTATGTGGATGATTGCATGTCAGTCTCATAGCATTAAGTAGTTACAGCAATTTTCTAGTAGAAGAAAATACTCAAGTAAACCGCCAGCAACTATTGAGCTGGAGTAATTTGGTCTCATTTTGTGGTTGTAACTCTCTATACTGTAAGCAGTTATTTTTATCGTATTTCTTCGTGAAGGAAAAAGTACAAGAAATGTGTCGAACGTACAGTGGTATTTCTCGAGTAGCGTAAAGTTTCCTACCATAAGATTGGGAATAGAAGATTACGAAGTATCAGAACATCAACGAGTAACCGCCGTCTGCGCTGTATGTGGAAGGTACTGTTGGAATGCCACATGCCCCTGCCAAGTACTGCGAGGGATATTCCAGACTGACTGTAGTGAAAGAATCGACTCTGCTCCGAATGTGTAATGGGAAAAACGCATGCAGGAACACGATGCCGTCAATGAGGATATAGACAGCATTCTGTTTCAGAGGGCATGACACGAAGAAAGCTCTCCAGCTTCTCTGACAGTGACACATTAATTTTGGACAATTAAATGTGTCCGTCATTCTTGTCGTCGGCAAACGCACATTATTTTCATATAATATAATGTGTGATTGTCAAATAAGAGGTGAGAAGCATGAATGCCAGGGGGAAACTCGAGGAACTCTTGGAAACGTCGAAGGATGGCACAATTACCGCCGGAGATGTGACGAAAGCCGGACTGCACCGCAGCATTTTTACAAGCTTCTCAAAAGAGGTGAAATATACCGCTTCGGTCGGGGCCTCTATGTGAAGAGTAGTGCTTGGGAGGATGATTTCTACCTCCTCGAGCGAAAGTATGGACGCGGAATCTATTCCCATAATACCGCACTGTATCTCCTGGGCTATTCAGACCGTGCCCCGGCGAAATATACGCTTGTCTTTCCCAAGGGATACAATGCCTCGTCATTGAAAAAGGAGAACTTGATCATCAAACGTGTTATTCCGGAGAACTACGAGTTCGGCATAATCGAAATTGAATCGCCCCCCGGAAATCCAATTCGTGTTTACAATCTGGAGCGGACACTGTGTGATATCCTGCGTGGCAGTGGCAGCGATATCCAGATTGTCGGAGAAGCTATGAAACGTTATGCTTTATCCAGGGATAAGAATATTTGCCGCCTAATTGAGTATGCAGATAAGCTCCGCGTGAAGCCTAAGGTTCTAAGGTACATGGAGGTTTTGCTATGATTACAAAGAATCCGATACAACTTAAAGCCTTTATCAAGAAGAAAGCGGCAGAGAAGCATGTCTAAGCAGAGCTCTTTATGCAGAACAATATGCCCGAGCGGCTACAGAAACTGAAAGATATTCATTTCAAAGAGTAGCGAAGGGGGGATGCTTCATCACAACTGGATATGTAATTCTTATAAAAGGACAGCTTTTCTCAGAATATTGTTAATTCTTTTCCCGGCATCCGTGACCCTATCTTTTGAGTGCATCGAGTATATCGACATCGATTTTGATACACATCGTTTCCTTCTTCGGCGTCATGTTGAAAAATTCCGGATTGACGGGTTTGTTTGAACTCTTTTAGCTGTTTTTCCGTGAACTGAGGGATATCGTCATCAAAAATTACGTCCATTTCTGCAATTTCCTTAAGTCTTTCATCTGATATTCTTTCTGAGCCAGTCATTATATTAAAGCCTCCAGTTTTCTTTCCGCTTTCCTGACATAAATCAGTCCAGGAAGTTATGAAGAGACAAAGCCCTTAAGAGCTTATTTCCCAGTGCCCGTTCTTACCTCTCCCGACATAGTAAATTGACGGTATTGAATTGAGTATTCTTTGAATGGTTCTTTCACTTGTTGTCAGTCTTTCAGCCATTTCCTTTCTCGATATCCTGTTGTTTTGATTTATCATCATAACTATCTGAGTTCTGTATTCATCTGCATCCTGAATGTCATTCGGTTTTCGAGTGCCAACCTCGGGTTTTCGAGTGCCAACCTCGGGTTTTCGAGTGCCAACTTCAGGCCGGATTGTGTTCTTGGATTCAGTAGCTTGTTCTTGATTGACGTTTTCCGTATTGGAAGTGCACCAGATGTCTCCGCAATGGCGATGAAAACGAACTGTGAAACCATATGCTTGAGATTTGTATTCAACTTCACATCCGGCTTTGTCACAGGCATCCTGAATTCTCTTCAGCCCTGTTGCAAAACTTTCCATATCCTTCGAGTAGTATAGCGTTCTTGTTATAAGCGGGTTACGTCGGATAGGTGAAATCGCTTCTGTTATAAAGGATTGAGGTGTTAATCCTTTCGGGAATTTCCCCGGGCTGTATATGTCGATGAAACTTCTGTAGACGGAAATCTCTACACTCTGCCCGGACTCGAAAGAACGATGCGCAAAAGCATTGGTCACAGCTTCTCTGACTGCATTCACAGGTATTTCAGGGATTTCCTTTCTTTCAAGTCTTCCGTCGAATTCTACTCTCCAGTCCATAGCATCGATTACATAACTTACAGAGCGTTCAATGAGGGTTAGTATTGAGCCGGTATAGCGTCTGATATCGGTAAAAGTCAAACGTTCGTCAGATGCAAATTTTGCCATCTGCACTTCATTCATGCCGTTTTCAACAAAAATTGCAGCACCTGCATTATAGAGCCTGTCGCCGTCGATAAGATCAAGCCTGGATAGGACGGACTTGATGCTGTTATCGGCAAAGTCGATTCTTCCGGCCTTCTGAGCTCTTTTGATGTATGCATCGAACACATCCCTGTCTACATCGGAAACTGAATATTTGGAAATTTCTCTCTCCCAGGGAGACCTGATGTCATATCTTTTTCTTAGCTGTGCTTCATAGACCGGCATTTCCATGACAAGGTCTTCATCAGCCACTCTTATTCTTGGAATATTGTAGGCAAGATACGGCTGTTGGGATCCTTCGAATGTGACTGAGATCACGGTTTTATCTCCATATGTTTTCTTGTTGATTTCTGGGTATATCTTAGGCGAAATATGATTCCCGACAGCCTGGCTTATTGAGCGTAATGTGTCTTCGCTTACAACCTGTCCTGTTATGGTTCCATCATTTTTAACGCCGAAATATAATGTGCCTTTTCCGTGTTTGTTGAGGATTGAAGCAATCGAAATAATGCCCTCTCTAAGTTCTCCAGTAGACTTCTTGAACTCGGTGGTTTCATTCTCTTTTCCTAAGTTATAAGCCTTGTCGGATTTCTTCTCTTCTGATACTAACTCATTTTCCGGCATATGTTTCTCCATTTATACTCGTAAGCGGGATAACTCGGATTACTGCTTCTTGAATGATTATAAAGTATTTTTTCGTTTTGTGTTAGATAAACATGATTTGAGATGGTGATTCGAATAGAGGATATACTGTGCTATTGTTTTCTATTCTCATTCTTGCGCTCTTTTCCTGATGAATTGGGCATAATCATAATAATGTCAACGGTTGAATCAATCTCAACAAGTCTTATCTCAAGGGGATTGAGAGAAGCGTCGTAGGTGAGTGAATACTCTTCTATCTTCTCCTTGTGGACGTAGAGTTTAGGAACAGAGACATTTTTAATCTGAGTTTTGCATGAAAATTTAGCATATAATCGAATAATTATTTAGTATTTTAGGAATTAGGTGTTGATTTACCCTCTAATATATGCTAAACTTTTAGTATATATGAGAGGTAAGCTATGTCACGTCATAAAGACCCGAATACTCAATACAGAATGAAGCTGTTTGTTTCAAACAGTCATAGATATGCAGCCACCGCAAGTCCGGGATATAACAATGAAAAGAAGTGGGTCTCGAA
>CAVJEL010000114.1:0-5798 GCA_963648635.1 Ruminococcus intestinalis | reverse complement strand
CGCTCTGGAACAGAAGTGACTTATATTGAGGGAGAGTGACATGCTTCTTTGCCATATCTACTATGTCGAAGTTGGTTATATCTTCCCTTCCTAGTGGCTCATCGAGGCTCGAATCTATGTTGTAGTTAACCTTCTTTGCGCACTCTGTAAGGAGTTTGGTGCAGCCTGTATCAATCCAATAGCTTTCAAAGTCTGTTCCTCCCTCACTGAAGAAGATGCCGATTGAAACTGGGTTATAGAGAGTCTCTGCGCCGGGGGCAAAACGATAGCCGTCATACATATCTTTCAACTTCTTAAGGTATGTTTCCCTGTCCTCGCCTCTAGTCTCCATACCTTTCTTGATGTAATCCTCGAAATATGTTTCCACTTCTTCCTGTGTATAACCGAATGCAGTAGCAAGCTTATGACTCATCGTGTAGTCAATAGGATTATTCATTGAGGAGAACAAACTCAACTTTGCGTACTTTGTTACACCTGTTATGAAACACATCCTTATATTCTTGCTTTGAGACTTAAAAATCGAATAGAAGCCCCTTAAGACTACCCTGATTTCTTCAATTTTATTGCTGTTGATGTTATTTGAAAGTGGACTGTCATATTCATCAATAAGGACAACGACCTTCTCTTTTTTCCCTAGGCCTTCAATCAAAGCTTTCAGGGCTCTGTTGTATGAAAGTTTTTCATTTATCTCTATTCCGTACTCTTTTGCAATACCAAAAATTGTTTCTTTGATTTGAGCTTTCAGTTCGCTGGGGCGCTCACAGTCGATTTCACTGAAGTCAATATGAATCACCGGATACTCTTTCCAGTCATAATCGGTGCTGTCTATATATAACCCCTTGAAGAGGTCGCGCCTCCCTTTGAAAACCTGTTCCAAAGTGTCAAGAAATAGTGTTTTACCGAACCTGCGTGGACGGGAAAGAAAATAATATGTTCCACCGTCTGTCAGGAGGGAGTATAGATACTTTGTCTTATCAACATAGATATTGCCTTGAGTGATAAGCTTCTCAAAAGAACTGTTACCTGTGTCTATTCTCTTCATATCATACCTCGCTGACGTAATTTTATCATGAACTAAAGAATTAAAATACAATTATTTGTGGTCCATTTCTTGAATGAAAAACAGGGCCTACAAACTTTGTAGAACCCCGTTGTTATCTCTTTTTATTCCTCTTTCTTACTTCTTGAGGTTGATTACACTCTTATCGTAATCCGACGGTGCATCGTAGCCGAGGAAGTTCATGAGGGTAGCAGGAATGGATGATATTCCGAGTCCTGTGTTGAGCTCGAGGAAATACTCGCCGTTATACTCCGGGTCGTATATGATACACGGTACCGGGTTGAGGGAGTGGCTTGTCTTTGGCTTTGGCTCGCCGTTCTCCTTCTTCTTGACAGATCCGTCCTTAGCGTGCTCGTACATATCGTCAGCATTGCCATGGTCAGCTGTGACAACCATGACGCCACCTGCCTTCTCAATTGCTGCTCTGAGTCTTCCAATCTGGAGATCCATAGCTTCCATAGAGCATACAACTGCTTCATAGACTCCTGTGTGTCCTACCATATCGCCATTGGGGAAGTTGAGCTTGATTAAATCCCACTTGCCGCTCTCAATTTCCTTGATAACCCTGTCTGTTATGTCTGCACACTTCATCCAGGGTCTTTCCTCGAATGGTACAATATCTGACGGGATTTCGACGTAGTCCTCAAGCTTATCGTCAAACTTACCGGACTTGTTTCCATTGAAGAAGTATGTGACGTGTCCGAACTTCTGCGTCTCTGAGATGGAGAACTGCTTGAGGCCTGTTGCACAGAGGTACTCAGCCATTGTCCTGTCGATTGCAGGAGGAGATACGAGGTACTGTGTAGGAATATGGAGGTCTCCATCGTACTCCATCATGCCGGCATACTCGACATTGGGAACTCTCTTTCTATCGAACTCCTTCAAATCCTTCTCCTGGAATGCACGTGAAATCTCAATTGCACGGTCGCCGCGGAAGTTGAAGAGGATGACTGAGTCTCCGTCCTCGATTGTCCCAACAGGCTTGTTATTCTCTGCAATTACGAACGGAGGAAGATCCTGGTCGATAGCGCCTGTCTCCTTTCTGAGGGTTTCAATTGCCTCGTGTGCGGATGCAAAATATCTTCCTTCTCCGAGAACATGTGTCTCCCAGCCTTTTCTAACCATATCCCAATTGGCGTTGTATCTGTCCATTGTGATAACCATTCTTCCGCCACCGGATGCGATTTTGGCATCGAATGTGCCATCAGATGACAGCTCTGATAAGAACTGGGCAAATGGATCAAAGTAGTCGAGAGCAGACATCTCACCGACATCTCTTCCGTCGAGAAGTGCATGTACTCTGACTTTCTTTACGCCTTCCTTCTTAGCTTCTACTACCATTGCCTTGAGGTTGTTGATGTGTGAATGTACGTTGCCGTCGCTCAAGAGTCCGATGAAGTGAAGTGTCGAGTTGTTCTTCTTGACGTTTTCAACAAGCTTCTTCCATGTTGCGCCCTGGAACATCTTTCCACTTTCAATGGAGGATGCAACAAGCTTTGCACCCTGGTCGAAGACTCTTCCGCAGCCCATTGCATTGTGCCCGACTTCACTGTTTCCCATATCTGCATCGGTAGGTAGTCCTACTGCTGTTCCATGTGCCTTGAGCTTTGTCCACGGGCATGAAGAGTAGAGCTTATCGAGGTTACCTGTCACTGCATTCTTGACAGCATCTCCCTCTTCATATTTGCCGAATCCGACACCATCCATGATGACAAGCATCACTGGTCCCTTTCTCTTGATGATTCCATTTTTATTTAAAGGTCCAACCATAGTTTTACTCCTTTATCTATTTTCTTTATTTGTATTATTTCAGTCTACCCTTTTGAGTGGACTTGTTGCTTCCTCGAGCCACGGCTTTGTCTCTTCAAAGACATAGTCTATGAGCTGGTCCTTGATCCATTGATGATAGGTATCAACCTGGGCAATCTCAACGTCGGTGAGATACCTTACATCTATGAGTTTCTTCTCGTATGGCACCATTGAGAGTATCTCAAAGTTGTAGAACTCTCCGAACTCGCTCTTAGTGTAGCTCTGGCATGCAACAAGGTTCTCGATTCTTATGCCCCAGCGTCCGGCTTTATATACGCCCGGCTCGTCAGATATTACCATACCCGGCTCGAGAGGAACATCAAGAAGGCGCGATGAGATATTCACCGGCCCCTCATGAACGTTGAGACGGCATCCCACTCCGTGTCCCGTTCCGTGCATATATGTCTCCGTAGCACACCACAGGAACTGTTTTGCAAGTACATCAAGGTGTGTGCCGACTGTTCCCTTAGGGAAAATCTGACGCGCTAAGGCCAAATGTCCCTTGAGTACAAGTGTATAATCTTTTTTCTGTGCTTCCGTTGCCTCAGCACCGAAGAGAAGTGTTCTTGTAAGGTCGGTTGTACCGAACTCGAACTGGCTTCCTGTGTCGAGAACCAATAAGCCCTGTCCCTCGACTTTCTTGTCGCTCTCCGGTGTCGGAGAGTAGTGGACGACAGCGCCGTGCTCGTTGAATGCAGAAATAGGCTCGAATGACGGCCCGAGGTAGCCTTCCATCTTCTTTCTTTCGTCCTCAAGGCGTTTTGCTATTTCAAGCTCCGTGTACGACCCGAGAGGATCAAGGGAGGCCATGAAGTTGGCAAATGCGACACCGTCAAGGAAGTGAGCTCTTCTCATACCCTCCATCTCGACGGGATTCTTCCTTGTCTTGAGATTTGTTGTTATCTCTGTGTCATCTGTGTTCTTATCCTTTTTGAGTGCACCAAGGAAGGAACATGAACACTTCTTCGAAGAATAGAGACCTTTTCCCTTCTTCGTCAGAAGAGGGATATCTGGAACGGCATCTTCATAATCTCTTATCTCGAAGTCCTGGCTAACCTTATCAAGAAGCTCCTGAGTAAAGCGCTTTTTATTGACAAAAAGAATGGCCTTATCGAGAGAAATGAATGCGTATGAGATAAAAACCGGGTTACATGGGATATCATCAGCACGGAGGTTGGTGAGCCATGCTATATCGTCGATTGATGAAATGAATGTCCAGTCAAGACTCTTCTGCCTCATCTTAATTCTGACGAAGTTAATCTTTGCAGAGCGCGTGAAACCGGCATACTCGTCAGCCATTGATATACATTCGGAAAACGGAAGAGCCGGCCTCTCTTTCCAGACTGTAGCGAAATAGTCGTCGGTAAGAACGAAATCAACCTTCACCTTTTTAAGCTTTTCCTTCATGTCGAAATAGTTGAAGATAGATATCGTTGCTCTATCGACTCCGACCTTCATTCCCTTTTCGGCGTTGCTTACAAGCCAGTCGATTGGTTTTTCAACCCCATCCATTCCATCCTTCATCAGGATATATTCGCTGCCCTTGATTTCTTCCTCTCCCTGGAGGTAATAACGTGAATCAACCCATAACAGTGCTTTGTCGAGCGTGATGATTACAGTTCCTGCAGAACCTGAAAATCCAGAAATAAACTCCCTTGTTCTCCATCTTGCTGCTACATACTCGCTCTGATGAGGGTCGGTTCCTGTAATATACCAGGCATCAAGACCATCCTCCCTCATTTTCCTTCTAATTTCTTCTACTCTTTCGTTTATCATTTCCTTTTTTCCTTATCCAATTACTGAAAATAATTAATGCCGTCCCCGCAAGAACCATAACAAAGCAGAAGACCTGCCCCTTCGATATGTTCCCGAGACTCTCGAAAAGGTATATGTTGTCACTCTTTTCGCCGAATGAAATCACATACCCTATATCTGCATCAGGCTGTCTGAAGTATTCGATTACAAACCTTACACATCCGTATCCTATAAGATACCAGCCCAGAATCGTGCCGTCAGCCTGATTTCTCTTTTCCTTTATTCTTTTAACAACAAACCAGAGGAAAAGCCCCACTACAATACCCTCGAAGAATGCCTCGAAGAGCTGGCTGGGCCAACGCGGAAGGTTTACGTAGTCGCCGAGTGTATATTCTATTCCGACTTTATCTGCCGTTTCCTTCACCCAGTCTATGGCTGAACTGAAACGCTGTGCGTCGGGAAAAATCATGCCGAGAGGAGATGTTGTCACCCTGCCATAGAGTTCTGCGTTGAAGAAATTACCGAGTCTTCCCCACGTATAGGCAAACGGGATTGAAAGCGCCACATGGTCGCATAGTCTTAAAAACTCGAGCTTCTTTATCTTTGCATAGATGAATCCTCCGACAAATGCCCCGATTACTCCCCCGTGATAGCTCATTCCCGGAAGGCCGACAAAGTTTCCGTTCCTGAAGGGCCAGAAGATCATCCACGGATGTGTCAGGTAATAAACGGCATCGTCGTAGAAAAAGCAGGATCCTAGGCGTGCTCCGACAAGGAGGGAAATTATCGCCGTCAGATAAAAGTCATCATAAACTTCCTTCTTCTTTGTCAGCATTCTGTCGTTTCTGATGGTTTTCGAAAAGAGGAAGTAAGCCGTACCGAAGGCAAAGATATACATAACGGCGTACCATCTCACCGGAAGTCCCTCTATTACATATGGAGACAACCAGGACGGATAATCAACATACATTAGCATAATGTGAGTATAATCATTTGCTTTTCTTTAAACAATTATTTCATCCTCTCTCGATGTGCTCAATTTGCCTCTCGTATTTCAGATAAGAATATGGAATTTCACTTGCCACTAATTCTTTTTCTTATGATATTATATCTATAGACAGGAGGCAGTGACATGGCTGAAATAAACAGAGAGTACAAAGACAGATTATTCCGA
>CAVJEL010000113.1:0-6253 GCA_963648635.1 Ruminococcus intestinalis | reverse complement strand
GATGCAAACAGCATAACTAAAGCCAGTAAAACAACTAACAATTTCTTCATAATTCACCCCTTTATTTCTAAATAAGATAGATTAATCTTACCCCCCCCCAACGAAGTCAAGAAAATTTATATCACCATATTAATTGCTTATATTAGTTGGAGTTAAGTTAGTAGAAATAGATTTTTCGAGTTAGGGGAATTGTAAAATTATCTTTTATTTCTCCGTTTTCTTTGACAATTTCCCGGATTTCTCTGCTTAGAAGTGTAAAAGAAAATTTCTGGAGGAAACCATGAAGAAAGCGTTAATCATTTTATCGATAATGCTGGCTCTGTTCGCGGCAGTGTCATGCAAGTCAGAATCGGAAACAGCAACACTTCGTATCGAGATGAACTCTTCACGACGAACTGTGGCACCGGATGACAAGGCTTTGGAAATCTACGGCTATAAGGTCATCACAGTGTCACCCGACGGGAGTGAATCCGACCCGTATTACACATACTACTCCTACATCAACCTTGACGGGCTTAATGTTGGGAAGTGGAAAATCAAGGTTTACGGGTTCAATTCAGATAGGGAGGATCTGGCATATGGAGAAGGAGAAATCAGCCTCATTGCAGGAAAGAACACTCTCACAATCTCACTCGATACTCTCGTCGGAGAGGGAGACTTATCGATAACCCTTGACTGGAGTGAGACTTCCCTGAGTGATATCAAAACTGTGAAGACTGTGTTTAAATCACAGGACGGCAATGAGATAGCGCTCTATCCTACAACGCCGCAGGACTCGAAGAGCACAATCTCGGCATTAGGTCTTCCGGCGGGCTCATATACCTTGCAGATAAGCCTCATCAACAGTAGCGGTGTCAAATGTCACGGGACGGCAGAAGCCATAAGAATTACAAACGGCGAAGTGACAAGAGAAACGTTGAAGTTCTACAGCTCAACAGAAACATCGGACTCGGGAAGTGCAACGATAACCATTTCAGATAAAACCTCCGTTCCTGTTGAAGCGAAAATCGTCGGAGTCGAATCGCTTATCGAGGCAAATAAAAGCTTCACGGTTGCCATCTCGATTCCTCAGGACTCAAAGATAACGGAGAAGCAGATCAGCACTACATGGTATCTTGACGGGGTTGAAGTCGGAAAAGGTACCGAATACACCTTCACGGGAGGAGTCTCGGAGGGTATGCACACGCTGACTGTAATGACAAGTACGGGAGAAGCAGGTTCAATCGGGTCGCAGTCAGTTAATTTTCAGGCTGCACTATCGACAAACGTAGGGGATCCTTATCAGAAGATAACACTCAAGAATGGGGACAAATTCATTCTCGGTGAAAACACTGTCATGCATTTCCTCCCGAACGGTTATCTTCTTATTGCCTCAAACCAATACGCGAGAATGCAACTCGTGAAAGTCACACAAACATCAGCTGAAGTTGTAGCTGAGTACACATATGATGAACTTGAAATCGGGTCGTATCAGGTTGCAGACTTTGCAACAGGCGGAGGATCATCCGACCCGCATTATTCAGTTATCGTGGTATGCAACAGCACTTCTTCCTGCAAGGCCGTGAATCTGATTGTCACTACAACGCAAATTTCATACAGCGACGAAGTGAAGGATTTTGACAGCGACGGCGGCGCAAACAAGGCATGCCGTTTCGTCAACATCATCAAAGGCAATAACGTTCTTGTGGCGACAATCGAGAATACGGGAAAGACAAGAATGGGCTATGTCATCTTCAATGTAAGGTCTGAAGTAGGGAAGATGGTTAATCGGGAAGAATATATTTATGAGCCCGATGTCGAATTCGGCTACTCAGGCTTCAAGGCAATATCTTCTCTCCCGTCTTCCGGACACTACATAGCAATTTCTGGACAGCGGGGAAAGGTGTCTCAATGCAGCTATCGTGCAAGCATGAACTGTGCAACATATACTGAATATCATCTATGGGTAAGCTGGGACGATTATATGAAATATTATGATAAGGGTGAGACCAAGGATGAGTACAGGGCGGCATACGCATGCGGCTTCTTGTCGGACGACGGTCAATACGCTTTCGTCCTCTCGAGTGAGGGCATCTACTACTATAAGATGGCGGAAGAAATCTATGATGAATATGAACAGTATAATTTTGAAAGTCTGGACGGCAGGAAAATCGGAAATCTGAAGATGTGCGAGGATGTACGTTTCGGCTATATGATTGATAATACAGCAAGAAAGCTCATAACAATTACACCTGTCTTGAAGAACGGCTACTATTATCTCAATGAAGGCACTTCAATCGACATTGACAGCACGTCAACTTCACTCGACATATCTCCGGACGGGAAATATCTTATAGTGTACAACGCATCAAGCTGCAACAATGCCACTTTGATAAAGGCAAGCCGTTAATAGGGCTCTCTTCCTAGATAATAACGAAGGTTTATAGCAATGCCGGGGGAACCCGGCATTATTCAAACATATTATGTATATAGTATTTAAATATAATAAATTAGTCCTGAGGAACACTTCTCATATATGAGAAAAGGTATTGCTGGCAGAGCGCTTCGTATGGAGAAAAATGAGAAAGAGGAACCCCTTTGTAGTACTTATCAAGACACTTTCTCATCCATGTATCTATAGGAAAGCCCTCCCTTCTCCCGTAACCGAAGATAAGGATGCAGGAGGCAACCTTGGGCCCTATTCCCTTCACACTCTCGAGCCGAGTCATCGCACTATCGAAATCGAGAGTCTTCACGTCCTCGAAGACTTCCCTATGCGCTATTGCATCAATTATGAATGGAGCACGGAACCCCACTCCGAGCGCTCTCAATTCCTCCTCAGTCGCCGTGCTCATCTCATCGGGAGTAGGGAATGTATAATACCCATCCTCTACTTCTCTTCCGTACTTCATGGAAATTGCATTATAGAGTTTTGTTATGCGCTTTATATTATTGTTCTGCGAAAGGATGAAAGATATCGTAGTAGTCCATTCGTCCTGTTTGAGAATACGTAATTCCCCGACGGTATCTACCGCCTTCCTTAAAACTTCATCCTTTTCCCTTATCTCTCGCCTTGCCTTATCGTAATCGTAGTCGAGGTCGAAATAGGTGTGGAGAAAAGGGTCGGAAGAAGCATCATCCACGCTTTTAATCCTATAGACTTTTCCGTTGAGGACAGAGGCAAAGACACCGCCCTCCTCTTCTCTCCATGAGAATGTCTGTCCGCCGAATAGTATCTCTCTGATATTTTCAATCATTTCTCAATAATAACGGCATCTGAGGGTTATGGCAAAGTGGTCGGAGTATCCTGCTTGTGTTGATTTATCATATTTGACGGGAAGACCCGACGTCGTCTTGGCCTCAGCGGGAGAGACGATATTGAAGTCAAGATACTCAAGCCCGTCACCGTCGAAGAATGTAGACGATAGAAGGGCATTATCATATGTGTACCATTCGCCACTGTAGTAATAAGAGCCCTTTCCGGGAGAAGAGCCATAATCAAGATAAGGGGAGAAAAGAATGCCGTCCGTAGCCCGGGAGCCGTCACCGGTGAGTGGAAGAATATAGTCGCCCTTCCTCACATCTCCTATTTCATCCCCGCTTATGCAATCGGTATTGAAGTCTCCTATAACAATGATGTTCTCCCCCTCCCTTTTCTCAATGAGTGTCGATATAAGATAAAGCTCCTCCCTCCTTTCTTCCTCCTCACCGATCTGACTTCTGAGGTGCACGGCAAATAGTGTGACAATCTCTCCGTTGAAGGAGAAGGCAATCTCCGCAATAGGCCGGGATGTGGGTGTCGAGTGGAATGAAAAGAAGGAAGGCTTGAATTTCGAAATAAAGCCGACGGAAAGAGCACCGTCCCCCTTCTGCGCGAGGCCGTAGTAACAGAACCCCACATTCTTGAGTCCGCATTCCAATAGGTCATAAAGAACATCGTCAGACTCAATCTCCTCGAGTATTATTATGTCACTGTCCTTCATATGGGTTGCCATATAAAGAGCAGTTGCTTCGACCCTCTTATTGTACTTTTCTCTCGTGTAGCCCCCCGATGACGTGAAGTCACTGAACTCCGTTGAGCTATCAACCCCGTCGAAAAAGCAATAGGCATTCCAGCTTGTTATCGTCAACAGCGATGTATCTTCCTCAGGAGAGCATGATACAAAAAGGATAAGTAATAAGACTAAAAAGATACTCATACTTATAAAGCGCTTTTTTCGCTGATTTTGTCAAAGAAAATGATAAATCAACTTTGTCAGCAGAACTTACTAATAAAGAAGTATAGCTGAGACAACAAATTAATGATTACGGATATTTATCGTCAAATAAGGAGATTAACCCTTTGTCAGCCGCGCTGACTAATATAAACATACCGCCTCGATTGATTTACAGCTCAAATCAGATATTGCTTTTTCATTCCACATAAACTAAACTGAATTCAAATTCACTGAAATATTATTCATCTATTGGAGAGGAGATGTTTATAGGGCGTAAAAAAGAGCTGGAAAAGCTGAAGAATGAATTCGATAAGAAGACTAAGAGTGCAATTCTTGTTTACGGAAAGCGAAGGGTGGGCAAAACTGAATTGCTCAAAAAAGCATCAGAGAACTATGAAGGGGAGGTAATCTATCATCTCTTTACAAAGACAACCTATGAAGGGAATCTGGCACTTCTCTGCCGCAGTCTTTCACTGTCCATTGGGCTGGGCGACATGAGATTCAACACTGTCTTTGATCTCTTCGATTTTCTGAAATCACTCAATAGAAACATCCTTATTATATTTGACGAGTACCAATACTGGAAGGAAAGCAGAAAATCAGGCGAAGTCGATTCTTATATGCAGGTTATCATAGACAGACTTCCCGATAACATAAAGATTGTTCTCTGTGGCTCCTACATATCGGCAATGAAGGAACTTTTACTCGCGGACAACCCGCTCTTCGGCCGTTTCAATCTTTTATTGCATGTTGAAGAGTTTGATTACCTTGATTCGTCCCTCTTCTACCCTGAACTTGACGAGAGGGAGAAAATCAAATTCTACTCCGTCTTCGGTGGTTCACCTTTTGTACTTTCCAATCTCGATTATTCGATGAGCGTTGAGGAAAACATCAAGGATAAGCTCATAGGGCAGAACAGCATTCTCCGCAATTATATTGAAAACGTTATGCTGAAGGAAATCAGAAAGAATTATGATATAAGGATACTTGAATGCCTTTCGAACGGCAGAAAGCGATACAGTGAGATTCTTTCTTTCCTCAATGAAGATAATTCCGGCCTTCTTGCCAAGCAGCTCGAGAGCCTTGTCTCGATGGAGACTATAGAGAGAATAAGCCCGATTAACAGAAAAAACGATGCCCGCAAGCAGTTCTATGAGATAGATGATAACCTTATGCGTTTCTATTTCTCATATATCTTCTCCAAAGATGCCCTGATAATGAAGCTGGGCGAAGACAGTTTCCTCTCTCAATATATCCTTCCATCCTTCAACACATTCATCAGCTACCGCTTTGAGAACATAGTTCTGGAGTACTTTGTCCGCCTTGCTCATAGTGGGAAGCTCCCCGAAGCGGAAGACTTCGGCACATACTGGTATGACGACAAAGAGAATAAGAGAAACGGCCAGTTTGACATCGTCCTTAAAAAAAGTGACGGCTACTCATTCTTTGAGTGCAAGTTCTACTCTCTGCCGATGGAAGAAGAGGAATGCAAGAAAGAGGAGGAACAAGTGAAAGCAGTCACAGGGCTGGATTGTGTCGAGTTCGGCTTCGTCTCATCCTCAGGCTTCAATTTCTCTTCAAAGCGATATACGCTTATCGATGGAAAGGATATCTATTCTCTATAATGACATTGAGAAATACTGAAGAATCAAAGTCTGCTGAATACTTCAGAAAGCTTGAGAGGCATTTTACATTGCTTGAGTGTATTATTGCCTCGGTGAAGATTTTAAGACAAAATAAAAGCAGGGAATTTCTGGAGGTCAAACATGCCTACATGCAGTATTTTTGATAACATAACCATCAACAATCCCAAATTCATTGAGATGTACGCTGATCACATGGATGCAAAGGATGGAAAATCTTCTTTCAAGCCAAGAAATCCAAATATTAAAATTGCTACTCCTGAAGATGTAGAAAGGCTGTGGAAGCTCCGTAAAGAAAGAAGAGAAGCCGGCGAATAGTTATCCAGTTGAAAATATCATGTAATCAACAACCCACGGGTCAAGACCCGGGGTATGAGAAGCAAAAGCATCTCGTACCCTTGTTGATTAGCCTAA
>CAVJEL010000112.1:0-6257 GCA_963648635.1 Ruminococcus intestinalis | reverse complement strand
TCCGTCCCCGCTGTGAGCCTATCGGGGAGTGTGTGTGGAATAAGAATCGAGTCACTCTCGCTTCCGGTGCCACCTGCAATCAAAGGCTCAATTCTTTCTGCTGCTTCACGCCTCAATAGTACTCCTCCAACTCCCTCGGGGCCGAGGAAGGACTTGTGGCATGTAAAGCATACACCCGTAATATTGAGTGAAGTCATATTAATAGGAATAAAGGGGGAGGACTGGGCTGAGTCGACGAAAAACATAAGTGAGTGTTTTTTAGAGAATTCAGCTACTTCCTCGAGGCTCTGGACAGCACCGCTTACATTGGATGCGTGGCACATGATTACGGCCTTTGTGTTTTTTCTGACGAGGCTTTCGAGTGTTGAGTAGTCGGCGTATCCTCTCTCGTCGGACGGGATGAGGGAGTACTCGAGTCCCGACTGCACAAGAGGTCTCATTACCGCATTGTGCTCCGTACTCGATATTATAACGTGGTCCCCCTTCTTAAGAAGGCCTTTTATTACAAGGTTTATTGCTTCCGTTACATTGTTTGTGAAGCATACGGCCTCGGGATGATTGTAGTTATAAAGGGAACATATCATTTCCCTCAGGGAATAGATTGTTTCAAAAAGGGAGAAGGCCAGGGTACTTGATGTGCGGTTGGGGTTTACAACACCGCTCTCTATATACTCTTTCATGGCGTCTCCGACCCCCGGAGCTTTCGGCCATGATGTTGCGCCATTGTCTAAGTAGATTCTCTTCATAGGCGTATCATAACACAGGCGGGAGAGGTAATGCGCAACAAAAAACAACAAAGATTAAAATTTCCATTGTTTTTTTTGAAATATTATGGAAAATAGTCACCAGGGATAAAAACTATGAAATTTACAAAAGAAAAACGTAATCTCGCCATTGCGGGACTTGTCGTCGGTGCTCTTGCAGTAGTACTTACTGCATTCGGCAATCCAAAGAACATGGGATTCTGTATCGCATGTTTCGTTCGTGACACAGCAGGTGCACTCAAGCTCCATAATGCTGGTGTCGTCCAGTACGTCAGACCTGAAATCATCGGTATCGTACTCGGCTCGTTCATCATTGCACTATGTAAGGGTGAATTCAAGCCTCGTGGAGGCTCAAGCGCATTCACACGCTTCATCCTCGGCTTCTTCGTTATGGTCGGAGCTCTCTCCTTCCTCGGATGTCCGTTGAGAATGGTCCTGAGGCTTGCCGGCGGTGACCTCAATGCACTTGTCGCTCTCATCGGCTTTGCATGTGGTATTTTTGTCGGATGCATCTTCCTCAATAACGGCTTCTCTCTCGGAAGATCCTATAAGCAGAATAAGCTTGAAGGTGCTTCCTTACCGGTGGTAAACGTTGTTCTCTTTATCCTTTTCGTTGCTGTTCCTTCACTCTTTGTCTTCAGTGAAAAAGGCCCGGGCAGCATGCATGCCCCGGTTATCATGAGCCTCTGCGCAGGACTCCTAGTTGGTATCATGGCACAGCGCACAAGACTCTGCATGGCAGGTGGAATCAGAGACATTATCCTTGTCAAGGACAGCACTCTCTTCTTCGGCTCGCTTGGCATCTTTGTTGCAGCCCTCATCGGTAATCTTATCACAGGAAACTTCAACCTCGGCTTCACAGGTCAGCCTGTTGCTCAGACAAACTGGGTATGGAACTTCTTAGGTATGTTCCTGGTAGGACTTGCGTCCATTCTTCTCGGCGGATGCCCGTTAAGGCAGCTTGTCATGGCCGGCGAAGGATCATCGGACAGTGCTATTACAGTACTTGGTCTTCTTGTCGGTGCTGCATTTGTTCATAACTTCGGCCTTGCAGGAAACGCAACAGATAACGGCCCGAACACATACGGTAAGATTGCAGTAATTGTAGGTATTGTCGTTGCTGTACTTATTGGAGTTATCAACTCAAAGAGAAAGGAGAACTAAGATGAAAGAGATAGATTGCAGAGGACTCAGTTGCCCCGAGCCGGTTATCAACACAAAGCGCGCTCTCAAGGAGAGCCCCGAGGGATGTGTTGTTCTTGTCGACAACAGGGTTCCACTTGAAAACATTTCCCGCTTTGCATCCGCTATGGGTTATAATTCATCATCTGTAGAGAAGGATGGCGAGTGGACAATAACAATCAAGAAATAAAGTGTGTAGCAACGTTCCATAACCACTATGGGGCGTTGCTTTTTAAAAAGAAAATGGGGGAGAACTGTACTCTTAAGCCGGTGCCGAGGGCGCTCTCGTCATCGTGCGGCACAGCAGCTTTCTTTTCTCTCCCTTTCTCAAACGATATGGAGAATGAATACCTTGAAGGTGTTTACACCTTCGAGGATGGTAAATACAGGAGAATCTATGGAGAAGAGTAGTAAGCGGTTGACACAAATGGTGAAGACCAGCGGATGTGCGGCAAAACTTCCCCCGTCAGCACTCCACAGCGTCATCGACAACCTTCCATTAATGCATTCTGAGCGTCTCATCGAGGGCTTCGAGAGTGCCGATGATGCACTTGTATATAAAGTTACCGACGATATCGTAGCGGTAGAGACCGTTGATTTCTTCCCGCCGATGGTTGACGATCCGTTTACCTTTGGTGAAGTTGCAGCAGCCAATGCCCTTAGTGATATCTACGCAATGGGAGGCGAGCCCAACGTCGCGATGAACCTCTTATGCTTTCCGTCATGCCTGGACTTGAGCGTGATGGATCAAATCCTACGCGGGGGAATAGCAAAGGTAAAAGAAGCGGGAGCAGTAATTGCAGGTGGCCATACGATATCTGACCCGACACCGAAATACGGACTCTGTGTTACAGCCTTTATGAAGAAGGATGACATATGGTCGAATACAGGAGCAAAGGAGGGGGATGTAATAATCCTTACCAAAGCTCTCGGCGCCGGCATAATCAACACTGCAAATAAAGGTGGGGAGGCTAGTAAAGAAGCAGTTGATGCCGTAATCGACAGCATGACACGTCTCAACAAACGCGCTCGTGATACTGCCCGTCCTCTAAATGTACATGCAGCGACCGATGTCACAGGCTTCTCGCTTATGGGACACAGCTCGGAAGTTGCAAACGGCTCGGGAGTAACACTTGTAATAGACAGTGCTTCTCTTCCTGTCCTTCCTGAGGCACTGGATCTTGCTCGCTTCGGGTTCCTTCCCGAGGGTATGTACCATAATCTCGACTATTGTGCGCCCTTTGTCTATTTCTCACCCTCCATCAAACAGAACGTCAAGGACCTTGCCCTCGACCCCCAGACGAGTGGAGGTTTACTCCTCACAATGCCCCCCGAGGACGCAGAGAAGTTCATTGCTTCCTACAACGAAGACTATGTGAGAGTAATCGGCGAAGTAAAGAAAAGAGGTGACTGGGCCGTAGAGCTCAAGTAAAGCCTTTCTCGTATACACTTTGTTCTCCATCGGACTTTCTCCTCTCCGGTGGAGATTTTTCTATGAGAAGTCTTTCTCCTTTTCGAGTGCGTTCTCTTTCTCGACCAAAACTCTTTTCTCCTTGTATTGCTCTTCAAGTTTTATCCAGAATGATGCGGGAACACCTAGAGCAAGTTCCAGTTTCTGTGCAATCAGGGAAGCAAGGACGACATCTCCGTCGATAAGCCTCACGACGTCTTCTTCCGTCATATCCATTCTCTCAGCAAACTCTTCCCGGCTCATCCCTCTATCTTCGAGGAGCTCCAGTATTGTTGCTCCGGGAGGAATGGCAATGTAGCTTTTACTCTCAATCATCTCAGTACTCCTCATCTTCAGTCGTAATCAACAATTTGTTGTGTGCTATCTCTTTTTGTCCCTTTTGAATGAAGTTTTCAAGGTGACGGGACGGATCTTTTTCTGTTTGTCCCGAAAAGAAACAATAATATGATTGCCCACAAGCGTGCTATGCCATTGCTAGATTGACGGTAATATTTTGCAACAAAACGCAACAATTTTACTTGCTATCTGATATCTTTAATGATAAATTGTTTACGAACCAAAAAAATGGAGGGCCGAACAATGGCTAAGAAGACAAAATCGGAAATTAAAAGCAGAATAGCCAAGCTCAGAGGCTTGGATATCTCCAAGATGTATTTAAATGATTTCTACCTTACATGGGATAAGACTGACGACGAAATCGCAGCTGTATTCGAAGTAGCAGAAATTCTCAGAGGACTTAGAGAAAACAACATCTCTACAAGAGTTTTCGACTCCGGACTCGGAATCTCCGTATTCCGCGACAACTCAACAAGAACACGTTTCTCATTTGCTTCTGCATGTAACCTCCTCGGTCTTGAAGTACAGGACCTTGACGAGAAGAAGAGCCAGATTGCTCACGGTGAGACAGTCAGAGAGACAGCAAACATGATCTCCTTCATGGCTGACATCATCGGAATCAGAGACGATATGTACATCGGTATGGGACACACATACCAGAAGACAGTTGCTGACAGCGTACAGGAAGGATACGACAAGGGAATCCTCGAGCAGAGACCGACAATCGTCAACCTACAGTGTGATATCGACCACCCGACACAGACCATGGCTGATATGCTTTCAGTCATCAACTACTTCGGCGGCGTCGAGAATCTCAAGGGCAAGAAGGTTGCTATGACATGGGCTTACTCACCATCATACGGCAAGCCTCTCTCAGTTCCTCAGGGCGTTATCGGCCTCTTCACAAGATTCGGCATGGATGTCGTTCTTGCTCACCCAGAAGGCTATGATGTAATGCCGGAATGCGAAGAAGTTGCAAAGAAGAATGCCCAGGCTACAGGCGGTTCATTCAAGAAGGTTACTACAATGGAAGAGGCATTCAAGGATGCAGATATTGTCTACCCGAAGTCATGGGCTCCGTTTGCAGTAATGGAAGAGAGAACAAAGCTTGTTCAGGAAAAGAAGCTCGACGAACTTGATGCACTTGAGAAGAGATGTCTCGAGAACAACGCTAAGTTCAAGAACTGGACATGCACAGAAGAGATGATGAAGTCTACAAAGGATGGAAAGGCTCTCTATCTCCACTGTCTCCCGGCAGACATCACAGGTGTCTCCTGCAAGGAAGGTGAGGTTGATGCTTCCGTCTTCGACAGATATATCGAGCCGCTTTATAAGCAGGCTTCCTATAAGCCATACGTTATCGCAGCTATGATTCTCCTCGAGAGATTCAAGGATCCAGCAAACCTTCTTGAGAAGCTTCTCAACGAAGGCGACGAGAGAGTCAAGTCAGATAACTAAGCTCACACAATGTATATACGGTTGTCCCGGAGAAATCCGGGGCATTTTACTGCGATTTACATCAATGCCAAAAGATATACGGGACAGTGTTGTCATCAGATTGAACTGTTTGATACTGCGATGTCGGATTATAGGTAAGCGTAAGATAGATTTGTATTTTGTTGACTAAACCCCTTCACTAGGACATTAGATGACCTACTGAGGGGGTTATCCTATATACATGAATACAGAGATTACCGTTGAAACATTACAGAACCGTCTTATTGGTCCCCCGCTATTTGTCTGGGGGAAGGTAGATACCACCCTTTTTAAGTGCGAATATGATGAAACTGGAACTTCCCGCATTGCATTTGAAGTATGTCCCCAATGCTGTGTAATTCATCCTCATCTACAAAAGTGTAGAAAGCAGATGTATAGGTGCAGAGATTGCAAATAAGACACATGACTGCAAGACCGTTTGTTAAATGGGTTGGAGGCAAGAAACAGCTTCTACCAGAGATAAGAAGGAAATATCCTCAGGAGATATCAACATCGCTAACAAGCAAGATGAGTATATATCCTATCGTCATCAACCAGATTGCGATATCCAACTGGGACTGGAGCCCGGTATTTGACGAGCAGATTGCAGAGACAATCAACAACCCACGGGGCAAGCCCCGGGGTATGAGAGGCAAAAGCATCTCGTACCCTTGTTGATTAGCCTCAGCGGGGTGTAGTTGCAGAACAAGTCTTTGTGAGCAACGAATCCTCGTGGTCCGTTACGGGAGAATATATAGGTACCGATAGGTGTTGTCCTAGCCTGTCGCTCTACGGTCCGTGTTTAAACAGTCTCGATGGGTAGAGACAGTGATGCGGATTCATAAACCTCCCGTAACTTTGGCGAAGGACGGCGGAGAGTAAGACTCCGTGACGGCAGGAGAAGCCGGTCGTAAAGACATTTTATCTCCACTTGAAACAGCTTCTTCGTGACAGAGCTGTAATTCAAGGCATTTAGTCACACCACCCGTAGGAGGACAGTCCATGGTATATGTACAGAATATTTCAGG
>CAVJEL010000111.1:0-6412 GCA_963648635.1 Ruminococcus intestinalis | reverse complement strand
TCTATGCAATGGGAGTCAGAACGGCAGTTGAAGGCGTTAAGGGATACTATCCTGCATTCGATATGACACCTCCCGAGCTCATTACAGGTATTGTCACAGATAAGGGCATAATGAATCCGAAACACCTCAACGCCTACTTTGCCGACGGAAAAGAAGCAGAGCTTACGGTGTAAACTTTAGTCGCCGTTCCATTCCTTTATTTCAATTTGGCGGCCCAAATTGAAATATAAAGGTCTTTTGATTTCAATAAAGCTTGATTCGTTGAAATTTGAGAAGCAGAACAGAGTGTAAGATTTCAACAAAGAGGTATGTCAATTGAGGTGCATGCGGGTAGATATGTTCAGAACTTAGCGGGGGACTTGCTTACGTGGTCTTTGATTCTTCCATGCTGCCACCCAATCTACCTGTCAAAATAATTGGTCCTGGACAAACGTTCTTATACAACGCTTATCCAGATTCTGAGGAAGGACACATAAAAAAGGGAGACAACCGCCTCCCTGAGTTGATGAATAAGCATTTCAATCAGCTTTGATTTCCTCGACTTCTTCTTTGATAAGTGCGTTCTCATTGCCCCAGTTACCGCTTCTATAGAAGATGACGGAGAGTATTGTTCCGATACTCCATCCGATAGGCCAGCTGAGCCATATTCCAGTTACCTGGAGAGCTGTGCTTGAAAGTACTGCTGCAAGAGAGACACGAAGAATGAGGTCGGCAAAGGTTGTGATCATGAATCTTCTCATCATGCCGGCACCCTTGAGTACACCGTCACAGATGAGCTTGACACATACGATAGGATAGAACGGGCAGACGATTCGTAAGAAGAGACGACCTGTCTCAAGTGCCTTTGCTGACGGGTTATCCATAAAGAGGCCGAGGAGGAAGTCTGAGGCGAAGACATAGAGGATGATGAACGGGATGGAAAGAATCCACACCATCTTTATGCCGCTTTTACATCCTTCCTTTACTCTCTCTGGTTTTTCGGCTCCCATATTCTGTGCCGTGTAGTTCGATATTCCGTTTCCGATTGTCTGGAAGGATGTGATGACAAGGTTATTAAGCTTGATTGAAGCTGAGTAGCCTGCAATTACTGCACTTCCGAAGCTGTTGATGATTGACTGCAGTATAATGTTTCCCACGCTTACAAAGCTCTGCTGGAGTGTGGAAGGTATTGCAATTGAAATAAAGGAGGAAAAGAGTGTGCGGTTGAAAAGCTTTGCTTTCCCTTCGCTCTTAATCGGTATGAGCCTCTTGAGGACAAAGATGAGGGCGAGCACTGCAGATATTCCCTGGCAGATGAATGTAGCCCACGCTACTCCTGCAACTCCCATCTTGAATGCCGTTACGAAGAGAATATCCATGAAGATATTGGCTGTCGACGAGAAGGCAAGGAAGATAAACGGTGTCTTACTGTCACCGAGGGCCGAGAAGACTCCTGTCGATACATTGTACAAAAAGAGGAACGGGAGGCCGAGAGTGTATATGTCGAGGTAAAGTGCACTGTCGGCATATATATTCTCCGGTGTGTTGATGAGCCTCAAGAGGCCGTCCATCGACAAGAAGCCGATTGCCATCAGAACAACGCATGTCACACCAGTCGAGATAAGTGATGTGTAGATGGCGCTCTTCATGTTGGTGTAATCCTTGGCTCCGAAGAGGCGGGATGTTACAACCGAGCATCCGATGTTGCACCCGAATGCAAATGCGATAAAGATGAGCGTTATCTCGTAGCTGTTGCCGACGGCTGCGAGGGCATCTTCCGAAATGAATTTTCCGGCAACAAAGCTGTCTGCGATATTGTACAGCTGCTGGAAAACAATCGAACCGAATAGGGGAAGACAGAATTCTACTAGAACTTTCCCCGGCTTTCCTACTGTTAAATCTCTATTCATTGTTTTTTTCCAAATTTCAAAAGGCGATAATATTACTTTTCATCTACTTTGAAAATAGGAGGACTCGCGTCCTCCTATAGTTATTTATTTTTCGGTTATATCTACCGAGAAGTATTTTTCTGAAAGTGCAGATAACACTCCTTCCTCCCTGAGCTCATCGAGGGCCTTGTTGACAGCCTCTCTCAGCGTCTCCGAGTCGCTTCCCTTCCTCATCGGAAGTGCGACGGAGGTTGTGTCGTAATCGAGGCACGCAATCTTGAACGGTGCATTCGGATGTGCCTTCATGTAGTCGTAGTATGTAACCTCTGCATTGAGGGTTGCGTCTATACGCCCGGTTGACAAGAGCTCGAAGGTCTGGATGAGATCATCGACTCCGCTCACCGTTGCTCCGTACTTCTCTGCAATCTCTGCATATGTACTCGATATTGTATTTGCTGTCCTTTTCCCCTTCAGGTCTTCCATCGAGGATATTGACGTATTGTCACTTTTGGTAATTACTGCTGTTTTGTTGTAAGCATATGGGGTAGAAAAATCGTACTTCTTCTCCCGCTCTGGTGTGATATCTACACCATTGATCATGATGTCATAGCGTCCTGCGTCGAGACCTGCAAGTAGCCCGTCCCATTCGCCTTCTACAAATGTTGCCTTGACACCGAGTTTTTCCGCAATGGCTTTTCCGATTTCCGTGTCGAATCCGACAAGTTCATCTTTCTCATTATGATAAGTCCAGGGTGCCCATGTCCCTTCCATTGCGATTGTTATCTCGCCCTTGGCCTTAATACGTGCTAACTGGTCGCCTTCTAGCGACTTTGATTCCTTACTCCCCGATGCAAATATCGAATTTGCAAGGAGGATTGCGATGAGTGAAATTGTGATGAATTTCTTCATTTCCTTTTCTCCTATTCTATTTCTTTGAGTTCCATTTTCGTAATGAACTCTTTTGTTCTCGCTTTTCTAGGATTCGAGAAAAACTCTTGTGTCTCTCCTTCTTCCACGATTACACCGCCTTCCATGAAGATTGTGTGCTTTGAAATGGAGCGCGCAAAGCTCATCTCATGCGTCACGACAATCATCGTCATTCCTTCCTCGGCAAGATCCTTCATGATGGAGAGAACTTCTCCCGTGAGCTCGGGGTCGAGTGCTGATGTCGGCTCGTCGAAGTATATGATTGACGGATTTGTTGCAAGAGCGCGTGCAATCGATACTCTCTGCTGCTGACCTCCCGAGAGCTGGGACGGGTAGTATGAGGCCTTATCGAGCATACCGACTTTTTCGAGGTATCTCAGGCCTATATCCTCCGCCTCATCCTTTTTCATCTTTCTTGCAACAGTGAGACCTTCCATTACATTTCCAAGTGCAGTCTTATTTGAAAAGAGGTTGTAGTTCTGGAAGACAAATCCCGTCTGCATCCTTATTCTTTTGATATCTTTTTTCGATATCGTAGATAAATCAAACTCTTCTCCGTTGAATTCGATTTTTCCGCTGTCTGCCTTCTCGAGGAAGTTGAGACATCTCAATATTGTTGTCTTTCCGCTTCCTGAGGGGCCGAGAATGGCGATGACATCGCCTTTCTCTACATCAAATGAAATGCCGTTGAGAACAGTGAGGGATGAGAAGCTTTTCTTTAAATCCTTTACTCTTAAAACCATCAATAGCCCCTCTCTTTGAATTTCTTCTCGCCCCACGACTGCACCTTTGTAAGGATAGTGCACATAATAAGGTAGATAAATCCCACTTCGATATAAAGAACAAGAGGCTCATAGGTGCGTGCGACAATACGCTGTGTTGCCATGAACATTTCCGTAACTGTTATGTTGGCTGCAAGGGACGTGTCCTTGACCATGCTTATGAGGGAGTTAAAGAGGGTGGGGAATGCTATTCTCATCGCCTGGGGAAGAACTATGTGCCACATAGTCTCCATCCAGCTCATTCCGACGCACTCTCCCGCTTCAAGCTGTCCCTTCGGCACGGCAAGAATAGCGGCTCTGATTGTCTCTGCAGAGTAGGCTCCTTCATTTATAGAGAAAACAAGAACTGCTGCAGGAAAGGGGTCGATTAAGATTCCCAGTGACGGAAGGCCGAAAAAGACTACAAAGAGCTGAACGAGTAGCGGTGTTCCTCTCACAACCCATATGTAGAAGCGCGCGATTGTTTTGAGCACTGGAATCTTAGCTATCTGGATAAGTGCTACGACAGTTGCGATTACGAGGGCAAAGGAGAATGACAGAAGAGTAAGGGGTATGGTTCTTACCAATCCCGGCTTCAAAATCTTCCAGAATGAATCCAAAACGAGGCTCCAGATTCTGCTGTCCACAATACACTCCCTTGTAATATGTGAAAGTTAAACACTATGGCCGAAAACGTCAACTCTTGGAAGAAAGCATGTGCGAGGACTTTAATAATCTTTAAAGTTAGATTACGTAACTCGTGCTCGGGAGGGCGCTATTACATTTCAGACTATCGGAAACAAAAACGGGGACGTAATCCTCTTCTTTCATGCAATGGGAGTAACGGGAAAAAGCAGTCTCTGGGTAGCAGAGTTCTTAAAGGACAAGTACTTCTGTATACTCCCTACCTCTACTGTCTACTGTGAAGGACAGAGATATATAAGTAAGGATAGGGAGATTGAGGAAATCGAGAGTTTTCTCTCTCAGGATGGTATAGATAAAATAAAGATGGTCGTAGCATCGTCGCTCGGCGCGGATCTTGCCCTTGCATTCCTTTCGAAAGGCTGTATAAAGGTCGACTGGGCGTTCTTCGACGGCGGACAGTTTGCCCAGATTTCTCCATTCACACGTCGCCTCATGACCCCGATACTCTACTTTGTGATAAGAAGCCTCTATAAATCCAACAGCAAAACGCTTAAGAAAATACTCTGGTGTGATGACGAGAGTATCAAGCCGTACTTCATCGAAGCCGGGAAAAACCTCACCTATTCAAACCTGCGTCGCCAGATGGCAACAAGCCTTGAGAACAAACCCTTTTTAAAGCTCAAAAATGTCAAAGAGGAGAGGTGCTTCTTCGAGTTCGGAAGTGTTGAGGAGCACTTCAAGTATCGCTCTGCCGTCATGGAGGCCTACCCGGATGCAAATTATCCGATGTTTACAGGTTTTAATCATATGGAATATCAGATAAAGGACTCTCGTGGATTTGTCGCAATGCTTGATGAGATTATCGAGAATGGGAGACTCCCCAAGCTGGCCTTTCTCAAAGACTGAACCATACATCAGGACTCAAAAAAAGTTAAAAAAGTCCAAAAGTGTCACTTTTCTAGCCACTTTTGCCTCTTTTCTTTTGATAAACTCTAAATATAGGCGCTGCAAAAATGGGCTGTCACCTTGCTGTTCGGGGACAAGGCACTATCTGTAATGTTCGCATTAAGACCGTGTCAATCTTTGAAAAGGAGGTGTGTGTATGGATTTTAGAACTTTTATTGAAGTTGTTTCCGTCTGTTGTGACGTAGTCGAGATTATTCGAAGACTGATCAAATTGATTATGAAGTCAAAAGAGAAAAAAGCGAAAAATAAATACCGCCCTAAGCTCCGAAACAGCTAGGCGGTATTTTTTTTCACAAAAAAACCGAATAGCAAGGGGCACTTATCTGCAGCGCCTTCTTGTATCATTAATTTAACACACCATTTTTGATTTGAAAAGACTCATTCTCGAACAATTCAAGAGGAGAATGAAGCATCAGATCAAATTTTAACTACAACGAGTTGTTGAGCTCGTCAAGCTCTAAATATAGGCGCTACAAAAATTGGGCTGTCACCTTGCTATTCGGGGACAAGACACTATCTGAATCGTTTGTATTGAGGCCGTGTCAATCTTTGAAAAGGAGGTGCGGGTATGAGCTTTAAAACTTTTATTGAAGTTGTTTCCGTCTGTTGTGACGTAGTCGAGATTATTCGAAGACTGATCAAATTGATTATGAAGTCAAAAGAGAGAAAAGCGAAAAATAAATACCGCCCTAAGCTCCGCAAAAGCTAGGCGGTATTTTCATCATCGAAAAACCGAATAGCAAGGGGCACTTATTTGCAACGCCTTCTTGTATCTTTAATTTAACACACCCTTTTTGATTTGAAAAGACTCAACCTTCAACAATTCAAGAGGAGAATGAAGTCACGGATCAACTTTTTACTACAACGAGTTGTTGAACTCCTTATCGCCTGATATCCCAGAAATCTATGTAGCAAGCCTCAAAAAAAGTTAAAAAAGTTCAAAAGTGTCACTTTTCTAGCCATTTTTGCCTGTTTTTCTCTGGTAAGCTCTAATCATAGGCGCTGTAAAAAATGGGCTGTCACCTTGCTATTCGGGGATAAGGCACCGTCTGTGATGTTCACATCCAGAATTGTGTCAATCTTTGAAAAGGAGGTGCGGGTATGAGTTTTAAAACTTTTATTGAAATTGTTTCCGTCTGTTGTGACGTAGTCGAGATTATTCGAAAGCTAAGCAAGTTGATAGCGAAATTAAAAGAGAGAAAAGCGAAAAATAAATACCGCCCTAAGCTCCGCAAAAGCTAGGCG
>CAVJEL010000110.1:0-6453 GCA_963648635.1 Ruminococcus intestinalis | reverse complement strand
CGGGTACGCTTAATGATAGGTGCCTTTTTGGGCTTAATGATTTCTATCTCTTTCATGGTTATATACATCACTCTAAAATCAAATAAAGTAAAGAATTAGTGTCTCATAACAGGAGTATATTCCTCCCGCATGTATTCCTTGGCTTCTTCGTACTCGGAAGGGGTGATGATATTATCGACGAGCATCTTATCGAGGAAGAAGAGAACGCTCTCATACTGCTCCTGGTGTTTCATCTGGCTTTCAGTTAGTTGCATTTTCTCTCTCCTCGCCGAAGCGGTGGTTGAAGTAGCACTCGAGTGAGCAGAACTTGCGGGTAGGGCGTACTGATGTGAACTCTTCTCCACAGTGCGGACAGGTGTACCTATATTTGAGGTTGCTCTTGTGCTGGATGAGCCAGAAGCGAGAGCGGCACTTATCTGAGCAGAAGACTTTGTGCCTTCCGACTTTGGGTTGTTCAAGCGTCTTGCCGCAGACGGGGCAGGTGGGGGATATGTTGTCGCTCTTCTTCAAGAAACTCTTCACGGTGTTCGGTGATATACCGAGTTTCGATGCTATCTTCTTGTAGCCAAGACCTTGGGAGCGTAGGGATAGGATATTTTGTTTTTCTTGTGGTGTCATAATTAGTAGACAGGAAAAGGCAAGTTTTGGACGTCTAAAGTGAAAAAAGTTGAGAAATACTTTTTAATGCTGGTTTTTGATGCTCTTTAGTCAAATTGATTGTAACTATGAACAAACTTTTCGTAGTTTTGAGCTATAATAAGAAGGTAAAGCGAAATTTAAGGAAGGGACTTGTATTTATGGCAAGGGCATTAACGGAATACGAAGTAGAAAACAACTTTATCGATCGTCTGGAGGAAATGGGATTTGATTTTATCCAAATGTCTAACTATGACGATGTCGTGAATAACTTTCGTGAACAAATCTGCAAAGTTAATGAGAGTAAATTAATAGAAGCAAAGGGGAGTGCAGAGCTTTCTGATACGGAATTTGACCGCATCATGACTTTTCTTGAAGGCCGTACTATATATGAGTCTGCCAAAATCCTTAGAGATCAGTTTGTTCTTGATCTTGATAACGATAACCATGTCTATATTGACTTTCTCACTCCCGACACTACCCGCAATAGATATCAGGTTACTCATCAGGTAACGATGGATAAGTCGAAACATCCTGATGTCGACCAGAAGAACCGCTATGACGTAACAGTTCTTATTAACGGACTTCCACTCGTGCAGATTGAACTTAAGCGGCCCGGCGTAGAGCTTAACGAAGCCATTAATCAGATTAACAGGTATCGCAATAAATCTTTCAAAGGGCTTTTTAAGTATATTCAGGTTTTTGTTGTTTCCAACTCTGCCCAAACAAAGTACTTTGCAAATGTAAACGAAAACAACCCACGTGGTGAAAAACAGAATATTCTTAAGTCTCTTGTTTTTTACTGGACGGATAAAGAGAACAAGCGATTCAACAAGCTGATAGAATTTACCGATAATTTCTTCGCAAAGGATACAATTACAGATCTTCTAACCAAGTATTATATCATCAAGGAAACTGATCCAATCCTCATGGTTATGAGGCCTTATCAGATTTATGCTGTTAAGGAATCGGTCAATCGTGTTATCGGGTCTAGCATGAATGGTTATGTTTTCCATACGACAGGATCAGGGAAGACTTTGACGTCGTATAAGCTTGCAACTATCCTTCGAGATAACAAGAATATTGAAAAGGTTATATTCCTCATCGACAGAAAGGACCTCGACGACCAGACAGTAGACGAATACAACTCTTTTGAAAAAAAATGTGTTGACAATACTGATGATACCGAATCTCTTGTAACTGCCCTTCAGGATACCGGCAGAACTCTAATTATTTCCACTATACAGAAGATGGCTTCCGCGCTTAGAAGTGAGAAATACAATGCTATTATGGATATATATAGGAACAAGAGGTGTGTTTTCATAATTGACGAATGCCATAGGTCTCAGTTTGGTAAGATGCATACTGCAATTGAGAAACACTTCCTTAATGCCAGTTATATCGGATTTACAGGCACTCCAATTTTCTCTGAAAATAAAGGAAAAAACCCTCACACAACAGATGAGATATTTGCTCCTATTAGAAAAGACAACCAGCCGGTCTCAACTGACATCAAAGCATGTATTCATAAATACATGATCAAGGAAGCTATAGCAGATGGAAATGTACTCCCATTTTCGGTCGAATATATGCGGAACATTAAGGATATCCGATTATTGGAAAAGTCTATCGATATTGATATGGAGAAAATTGACGATGCTGAATACTGCAAGAAGAACAACATAGATATATATGAGATGTATCATAAGCCTGAGCGTATAAAGTTTGTCGCGGATGATATTATGTCCCAGCTTGGTAAACATACGCGTCTTGAAAATGACGATGTCTATACAGCCCTTTTTGCGGTGGACAAGATAAAATATCTTATGCAGTATTATCGGTGCCTTAAGAATCATCCGTTAGCCTACAATAAAGAGACAAATCCGAACGGGTATAAGATTGCAGCCATATTCACATTTCAGCAAAATGGAGAAGATGGTAATGACCCCTCTTCAAGAGACTGGCTTCAGGAGTGCATGGATGATTACAAAGAGATGTTTGGCACGGCATATGATGTTACAACGTTTGATGCCTACAGAAAGGATGTTTCAAAGCGAATGAAACAGAAGGACCTTCCTCAGGTTGATCTGCTACTTGTTGTAAGCATGTTCCTTACTGGATTTGACAGTAAGGCAACTAATACCCTTATTCTCGACAAGGATCTCATCTACCATAGCCTTCTTCAGGCGTATTCGCGAACCAATCGAGTTGACAAGAAGACCAAACAATTCGGTCAGGTAATTACATATCGTAATATTAAAGATGCGCAGGATAGGGCACTGAAGCTCTTCTCAGGAGGAGGCAAATCTGACGATTTCCTTGTCCCCGTTTATGAAGTCTGGGTTGATAAGTACATTAAAACTTGTAAAGAGGTCTACGACATTGCTCCTGATGTTGACGTCCTCGGAAATATGCAGTCGGAAGACGACAAGAGAAAGTTTGTTCTTGCGTTTAGGAAACTTGCAGGAATTCTTGCAACACTTAAGACCTTCTCGAAATTCGACTGGAAAGACCTTGATGAGTTTATGGATGAAGGAACATACGCAGACTATAAGAGTTGGTATCTTCAATACTATGACGAGACAAGGCCGGGGAAACCTACTACTTCACCTCTTGTTGATATAGATTTCGAGATAGAGCTTGTAAGAACTGACAGAGTGAACGTGGTTTATATTCTGAATCTGCTTAAAGACATCAACCGGAATGATATGATTGAAAGAGAGAAGTCAATCGATCTTATCATGAGAGAGATTGATCGCTCCGACAACGTTAAGCTTAGATATAAGAGAGAGGTTTTAAAGCAGTTCATCAATGAGCGTTTCTTCGAGCTTGATCCTAATGAAGATATTTTCCAGGCTTATGCTGAATATGAGAAAGAATCCATGCAGGAGCGTATTGATTCTTTTGCAAAAGAAAATGAACTTGATGTGAATTTGATAAATTCTATCGTATCAGAGTATTTTGCAGACACTCGCACACTTACACCGGAGAATCTCAGACAGAAGCTAAAAGATAAGCATTACGGGCTTTTGAAACTAAGAACTGTTATCCCGACGATTACTAATTTTGTTAAGGAAATGGAAAACGTATATACTGCGGAAGGAATTTAAAGAATATGGCAGACAACAAATCAAAAAAGCTGGCTTCACAGATATGGTCAATAGCAAACAGCCTTCGTGGTAACATGGATGCTGCAAGATTCAAGGATTACATCTTGGGTGTTATCTTCTACAGATATCTTTCGGCGCACACAGAGTATTATATGGATGATCTCTTGAAAGAAGATGGAGTGACATATCGAGAAGCATTAGCAGACCCAGAACTTAAGGAAGAGGTTCAGAAGTGGGCTATTGAGAAATTGGGATATTTTATTGAGCCGGATGATTTATTTGATTCTCTTGTAGGACAGATAAACGCAGGTGAGTTTACAATAGAAAAATTCGAGAAAGCAATCTCAAAGCTGATTGGCTCTACAATTGGTCAGCCTTCAGAAAATGCATTCGCGAATCTATTTGATTCAATGGATCTACAAGACAAAGATCTTGGCAAGACAGTTTCTGATAGAACAGAACTCATGGCTAAGATAATAACAAAGATATATGACACCCCGTTTGCAAAGAATTCTGATTCTGGAGATATCCTTGGTACAGCCTATATGATATTGATTGGTCTTTTCCAGTCTGGTGCGGGAAAGAAAGGCGGAGAATTCTTCAGCCCGACGTGTGCTTGTATATTGCTTAGTCAGCTAACTACTTTAGGCCTTGATGAGGTAAACAACATAAGTGATGGTTGTGCAGGGTCTGGTTCTCTTCTTCTTGAAGTGTCGAAACAACTCAAATCGCATAAGGTTCATCATTATTATGCTCAGGAAAAAATAGGTTCTACATACAACTTGCTTCGCATGAACTTTATTATGCACGGAGTCGACTATAAAGATTTTACGGTCTTCAATGATGATACATTGACGTCCGATAACTTCTATGAGAATGGGGAACCTGTTAAGTTTGATATTCAGGTTGAGAATCCGCCATATTCTGCCCCCAATACGGCGTCCAGCTCAAAATATCTTGATGACCCACGTTATCGCTCTGCCGGTGTTCTCGCTCCGAAGAGTAAAGCAGATCTTCAATTCGTTGAAAGCGTTGTTTATCACATGTCCGAGAATGGACGTGCTGCTATTCTCCTTCCACATGGTGCCCTCTTTAGAGGAGACGCAGAACAGACAATCAGAAAGTACCTTATTGATAATCTGAACGTTATTGATACAATCATCGGACTACCAGAAAACATGTTCCATGGTACAGGAATTCCAGTATGCGTACTCTATCTTAAGAAGAACAGAAATGGTGATTCTGATAATGTTCTTTTCATCGATGCTTCCAAAGGATTTGAAAAAGTAGGTAAGAACAACGCACTGAGAGCTTCTGATATTAAGCGTATTGTGGATTGTGTTAGAGACCGCAGCGATATTGCTAAGTTCTCTAGGAAAGTCTACATGGCTGAAATTAAGGAGAATGATTATAACCTTAATATACCGCGTTATGTTGATTCATCTGATGAAATTGAGAATTGGGATGTATATTCTCTTCTTAATGGTGGTGTCCCAGAATATGAGGTCGATAGTTTTAAACAGTATTATGATGTGTTCTCTGGGTTAAAGGATGAGCTTTTTACGAAGAATGGTGTGGCATATGCTGTGAACGGGAACGTGAAAGAAATCTGTCAAAACAACAAAGATATAAAGTCCTATATTGACAACTATGAATCTGCCATCAATGAGATGAGAAGCTACTTGAAAGATGTTCTTTTTGAAGATGTAGAGATTTTGTATGAAAAACTGCAACCTACAGAGGAAGAATTGACAAATGAACTTTTCTCAAAGATTTCTGGTATTCCTTTTGTTGATAAATATGATGCATATCAGGCGTTATATGATGAGTGGTTACAAATATCAAAAGATGCTGAAATCATCCACACGGAAGGAGCTAAATCTATAAAAGAAGTCGAGTTTATAAAAGTCGTCAAAAAAATAGATGGAGAGAAGAAAGAGATCGACAGTTCCAACAAAGAGGGTAAAATTCTACCATTTGCAATGGTCCAGAGAATCTTGTTCCCGGATGAGCTAGCTGAGCTAGAATCTTTGAAGTCTGACCTTGCAGGAAAGGAAGCAGAATTGACAGAAGCGGTTGAGTCTTTAACAGACGACGAGAAAGACTATGAAGCGGATGTCAAAAGCAAGGGAAGGATTGAATCTAAGAAGATATACGACAAAGAGAAAAATGCATTTGCTGCCACAGCAATAGAAGCTGCATATAAAGCGTTAAAGAAAGAATATGATGGCGACCTTGATTTTGATGAAGGTACAATTGAAAACAAGATAGTAACGATACGTAATGCAAATGAAGCCAAAAAAGAGGTGAACGCCAGAGTAAATGATGTTGAAAAAGCACTTATAGCTAAGACAATAGAAGCAATTGAGTCTTTAGGCGATAAAGAGGCCTTTGAGTTACTTGAGAAGAAGTGGATTGATTCTTTTATTGACAATGTTGCGGGGCTAGCAAAAAGAATCATGAACGACTTAATGAACGACATCGACCACATGGTTAAGAAGTATGAGATTCCCTATGCAGATGAAGATGCAGAAATTAAGGGGATAGAATTAAGCCTTTCTGGGATAATGAAAGATATCAGAGGGACAGAGGCTGATAACCTCGGAATGGAAGAATGGCTCAAGTTCTTAGGAGGCAATTGATGGGAGAAAAAACTAAAAATACTCCTGAGATGAGATTCTCTGAATTTACTGACGCTTGGGAACAG
>CAVJEL010000109.1:0-6546 GCA_963648635.1 Ruminococcus intestinalis | reverse complement strand
AATCATCGAGGAATGATTCATAATCATCTGTACTATACTTGGCAAAGTTGAGATGGATCACAGGATACTTCTCAAAGGAGTAATCCGTACTGTCTATGTACAAGCCTTTGAAGAGTTCCCGCTTGCCCTCGAAAAGGCATTGGAGTGTCGAGCACATCAAGCTTTTACCGTAACGACGAGGACGGGAGATAAAGTAATAATAGTTTATTCTATCATTTAAAAGGTTATAAATGTACTCAGTCTTATCGACATAAATACAGTCATTACTTCTGACTTCTTCAAATGATGGATTAGATACCGCTATGCTCTTCATACCCATATGTTACAACGATTTTCTTCTTTTCACCAATAGAATCAAGAGAAGAATAAGAGAAAGATTTGATGAAGCGGAATTGGAAATGGCAACAGATACAATTATCCGCGGCAGACTGTCATATAAAGACATTGCAGTAACTTGCATCATCTCATCATCTGCTGTCGAGAAACTCGCTCAATAAATGCGGAAGGAAGACATGGGCTTAGTCTCAACTTTGAGCTTATTCCATCAGAGAGCTCAACTCAATTGTGAAGATGCCGTTCGTAACATGATGTTCACACAAAAACGGCTCCTTATTCCTCCTTCTCTTCCCTACCGCAAACCTATCCAACTGCCTGTGTGTTATCCTGATAACATATATACCCAAATAGAATGGATAAGTACATCAAAAAGTAGTTTTACTCAATTGTCAGTTATCTTTATTTAGGTAGATAATAGCGTATCTTAAATAAAGGAAGGATTTTATATGAACAAGAAATCTCCTATCGCTACAATTGTCGCTATCGGCATTGGAGCTGCACTCTTCTTCGTTCTTGGAAGATTCGTAGCTATCCCGAGTCCCGTACCAAATACAAACATTTCACTTCAGTACGGACTTTTGTCATTTATGGCTGTACTTTTCGGCCCAGTTGCAGGACTTTTGATTGCATTCATCGGCCACGCACTCATCGACTTCTCATATGGCTGGGGTGTCTGGTGGAGCTGGGTAATCGCATCCGGAGTAGCCGGCCTTCTCATGGGTCTCTTCACATCCAAAATCGACATCGAGAACAAGTTCGATTCCAAGGATGCAATTAGATTCAACATCTCCCAGGTAATTGCACACATCGTCGCTTGGGGTCTTGTCGCTCCCCTTGGTGATATCCTGATCTACGCTGAACCGGCAAATAAGGTTTTCCTTCAAGGCTTAGTCGGAGGAGTCGCCAACATCGTTACAACAGCTGTTGTCGGAACGCTTCTCTGTGTTGCCTACTCAAAGACAAAGCCGAGAGCAGGAAGCCTCAAGAAAGAGGACTGATTTAGTGCTTCCCAGAGCGGGAAGCATTTTCTTTTAAATAGTGCTATACTTCAGGCGAGGTAACAACGTGTCTTCTCCGATTATCGAATTCAAAGACTTCTCATTCAAATACAGGGCACAGGCAGAGAAAACCCTGTATAACATTAACCTTACCATCAATGAAGGTGAAAAGGTTTTAATATGCGGTCCATCCGGATGCGGTAAATCAACACTTTCAAACACCCTCAACGGTCTTATTCCCGCGTCCTACAATGGGGATATCGAGGGAGACATAATAATCGACGGCAAAAGCTACTCGGACTACGACATATTCAAGCTCAGTAAGATAACGGGAACTGTACTTCAGGATCAGGACGGGCAGTTCATAGGGCTAACAGTCGGCGAGGACATTGCCTTTGCACTTGAAAACGACTCGACGCCACTCTCCGAGATGAAGGAGGAAGTACTGAGAGCTGCAAAAAAAGTCGGGATGGAAGCATTTCTCAAGCACTCCCCGCAGTCGCTCTCTGGCGGCCAGAAGCAGAGAGTGTCGCTTGCGGGAGTTCTTGTCGACAAAGTCAAGATCTTCCTCTTTGATGAGCCCCTGGCGAACCTCGACCCGAAGAGCGGCAAGATGACGATAGAACTCATCGACGAGCTACATAAGAACACGGGTGCAACAATTGTTATAATCGAGCACAGAATCGAGGATGTGTTGTACCGAAGTGTCGACAGGGTCATATTGATGGATGAGGGAAGGATAATTGCTGATAAGACTCCCGATGAGCTGTTATCAACAGACCTCTTACAAAAGACAGGAATACGTGAGCCATTATATGTCACTGCACTTAAGTACAGTGGTGTTGATATAACGGAGGATAAAAAGCCTGGGAGAATCGATACGCTCATACTCAGCGACGACGACAAAGATAAAGTCAGAAAATGGTTCAGGAGTATCCCGGAGAAGAAGGAGAAAGAGAAAGGAGAGACAATACTTGAAGTAGAGAACATCTCCTACACATACCCCGGCGGTCACAGGGCACTAGAGGATGTTTCATTTAAGCTCGAGAAGGGTGAGATGATTACCGTATGTGGTAAGAACGGGGCGGGAAAAAGCACCCTCAGTAAGCTCCTTTGCGGCTTCATGAGACCACAAAAAGGCTCGATTAAGCTCAATGGCACTGACCTCGGGACTCTCTCGGTGAAAGAGATAGCCTCCCACATAGGATACGTAATGCAGAACCCCAACCAGATGATTACAAAGCCCATGATAAAGGACGAAGTAGCACTGGGCCTCGTGATGGAAGGAAAGAAAAGCGGAGAGGAAATAGAAAAGGCAGTAAATGAAGCCTTAGAAGTCTGCGGCCTCTACAGCTACCGCAACTGGCCCGTGAGTGCCCTATCTTACGGCCAGAAGAAGAGAGTTACGATTGCCTCGATTATCTCAATTGAGCCAGAAATTCTCATTCTCGACGAACCCACTGCAGGTCAGGACTACAGGCACTATACAGATATAATGGAATTTTTGTCGGCCCTCAATAAGATGGGCGTCACAATTATACTCATCACGCATGATATGCATCTCATGATTGAGTATTCGTCGCGCTCGCTTGTCTTCACTGACGGCAAATTAATTGAGGACAGCACCCCCGAGAAGGTATTGACAAACGAGAGTGTCACAGAGAGTGCGTCACTCAAGAAAACGAGCCTCTCCGACCTCGCTAGAATGTGCTCGATAGATGAGACTGCGTTTATAAGACAATTCATCGAATATGAGAGGAAGATAAGACGTGAACAATCTCTTTAACTACATTGAAAAGGATTCAATAATACACCGCCTCAGCGGAGCAACAAAGCTCGCAGCGCTCATTCTTCTTTCCTTTGCCGCAATGACAACATTCGACACAAGGTTCCTCGCCGTTTTGACGGTGCTGTCATTCACGCTTTTTGCTCTATCGAAAATACGCTTGAAGGAAGTAAAGGTACTCTTTCTCTTCACCTTCGTCTTCATGATTCTCAATAACCTTCTTATCTACCTCTTCTCCCCAGAGCACGGAGTGACACTCTATAAGACAAGGCATGTACTATTTACTATATGGGGACGCTACACAGTAACAGAAGAGCAGCTCTTCTATCACCTCAATGTTGTTCTCAAGTACCTTTCAACAATCCCGCTAGTTATGATTTTCGTCTCGACTACCGACCCGAGTGAATTCGCTTCGTCATTAAATAGAATAGGCCTCAACTACAAGATAGCCTACTCTGTCTCCCTTGCCCTAAGGTACATTCCCGATATTCAGAATGAATATAGGGAGATATCGCTCTCTCAGCAGGCAAGGGGCCTCGAGATGGCCCAGAAGAAGGAGAGGCTCATCAAGAGGCTCAAGAATGCATCCCAGATGCTCTTTCCCTTGATAATATCGAGTATGGACAGAATTGAGGTGATATCGAACGCGATGGAGCTCAGGGGCTTTGGTAAGGGAAAGAAGAGAACATGGTACTCAGCGCGTCCCTTCAGAAAAGGCGATTGGATAAGCCTTGTTATCTCCGTCCTTGCACTACTTATCTCAATCGGCCTTAACTTCGTCAATAACGGTCGCTACTACAACCCATTCATTTAGAGAAGGTTATCTTCCAGCCTTCCCCCGTCCCGATTCTGTACTCATCACTGAACGAGCCCTGATTGACGGCAATAGCGGCATTGAGAAGGGAGTTGATGTAGATTAAAGCTTCACCCTTCTCCACTTCTGTAAAGTTATGGCAGAACTTGAGCTTTTTACCGTACACTACCCTGTCACGGTTTTCAATTGTGACATATATCTCGTCACCGTATTCAAAGCCTGCAGAGGAAAAGAGCGTGTCGCTAATATTTGTCCATAGCGAGCCGTAACGTGTGTCAAGGATATCGACGGAGCCGCTGATGGAGTTCTTCTCAACAACCGGAGTGTGGATATCGAGAGTGACAACGTTGTTGTCGAGTAACGGTCCCACCTCATCAAAGGAAATTATCCCCGAAGCGAGACGAGCCCCGGTGTAGGCATAAACATCACGACCGAAGAATGTGTAGGAGCGAAAGCTATTTTTAAGCCTATTTGTGCTTTCGCTTATGCGCCGCCTCTCAAGTATTCCGATTCCCTTTGCAACGTGTGATAAAGTGCCGTTATCGGGAGTAACAATTATGTGGCCACTTTTTGTGAGGACAGCAACGCTCTCCCTTTCACTTCCGACTCCCGGGTCTACAACAGAGACAAAGACAGTCCCGCTCTTCCAATAGGGAAGAGTCTGTATAAGGCGGTAACTCGCCTCCCATATATTGAACTGTGGAATAAGGTGTGTTAAATCCTCAAGCCTCAGCGAGTGGCATACTTCATCCGCTACCCCGTGCATTGCACTCACAGCCCCGTCAACTGTCCCGAAGTCCGAAAGAAAGACAACGGTCCCCCTATCCTTCCAGATATTCTTATCTTTAAGTTCTTCGGCATTCGTGTAAATCATTTCCTATCCCCCAGATCAGGACGCAATTTCTCAGCCTTCCCCATATACACCATCTTCTTAGGACTATATTCAGGATGGTTTACAAGAATAAGGACACGGATGCACTTCTCGAGGGAACCTAGAGTATAAGCCTCCTCGGTGCAGAAGAGAGGAACAGCCTCAGCGTAGCCACTACGCCTCAAGGCAGTAGCGCTGTTAAGCGAGACAAGGTCTCTTGTCTGAGAAAAGTGGATATACGCTATTTCTTCCTCAGTTATATTGTTGAGGAAGAGTATCTCCTCATACATAGTTCTGACTCGAGCGATAATTTCATCTGGGTTATCGTTATCAACGGTAACTGCCCCGCGGAGGGCATAACACATAGCTTTACATTCCATAGGAGAAACCTCCTGTTATAAGACTATTAAGTGTGTCGAGAATAATCGAGATTATGAAATAAACTAAAAACCTCACAACCGTTTTCACTACCGGGGACAAAACAAGCACCCTCGAGTAGATTGAACAAACAACGGAGGCAAGGAATATCCAGACTCCGAGTAAAAAGATTGTCCACCCCATTATCATCTGCGCGCGAGTAATGAAGGTCACAAGATTCTCCTCTACAGGAAAGTACAGGAAAAGAACAAAGAGAAATGCAAAGAACATATATAGTGATACCAGATATGTATGCACCCTCGACGAATACTCGATGATTCTCCTCATTTCCAACATACCGGAAGTCTATCACAGAGACAAAACTAACTCAATAAACTAACAATGTAACCATCCCCCACATCGCATGTTTACACAAATGAAGTGCACCCTCCGGCATGGGGTCCAGAGGGTGCGTAGGAATAATAATAAAAAATCTATGTGCACTGCCTATGGGGAAGGCAGAGTGACACCAGTATTAATTGTTTTTGAAATGATCATCGATAAGTCTATTCAGGCACTTCAGTTCATACTCTCTCTTTAAATCATCAGCACTCTTTGAACTTCTCAATAAGACGCAGAGAAAATGGAAGGCTAACCACAATACAAAAAACAGATAAACACATAAAAGAATAAGAACAGCAGATTGCGTTTCTTTCACATTGTTTGTATCAACCCCCATCAGAACCAATGTAATAATTTCAGGCAAAGCACCCGTGACAATCAATGGAATCAAGGTTTTGACAAATTCCTTAATTCGTCCAGAATCGCTTAGATTACTCAATAGATATGCTTTTCTCTTAAATAGGAATTTAGATGAAAGAAGCTCCTTTTCATTTTCCTTTCCATAGAATTTTTCGATGTCAGAAATTGTATCCAAATTTTCTAAGTCCTTCTTACATTTTTTCTCATACTCTTCCTTCCAAGTGGAAAGTTTCTTCGCATAGATAAGCTTTTTAAAATAACTGAAACCACAAGCCACAAGCGTCGCCACAACCCAAATAATTAATATTAATTCCATGTCCTTTTTCCCAAAAAATACACTCCAAAATCCACCGCATAGGCATCATTCTTGCGCTAAACTTCACCCCCAACTATCCTCAAATTTCCCCACCCTCCAAATGGAGAGTGGGATTCAACATTTACTTAATCATCTGAATTTGACCAAGGAGAACCATTTACAGTAATAATGTGATTCTCGCCTGTCACATTGAATGTTTTAGAGTTAACAGCTGGATTCAGAGTACAATTAACCAAAGTTAGTTTGCTGCTAGTGTTCGGGTTTCTTATAGCAAATATATCTTGCTTCACATTTGTCCCATCATCA
>CAVJEL010000108.1:0-6575 GCA_963648635.1 Ruminococcus intestinalis | reverse complement strand
AAGAAGGGCTTATTAAAAGAGAAGGGAAAGGAAGGGCGACCTTCTATTATGCCTTAAAATAAAAATACAGAGACTAAAGCATCTATCAGACTGGTAGGTGCTTTTCTTGTGTTTGAAATCGCCTATCAGTGATAATAGGAAAGACTACCAGGCGGACATAATAAGAAGTGAGTTCGTGCAGGGAAAACGTGGCTTTGAGGAGACGATGAACTTCCTGAAGTGTCCGGGGAAATGAGGAGGTGAAAGCCTCCCTTTTTCATGCCTTTAGGCGTTTAGTGCCTAAAAATTGGGAATTTAACAACTTTCTCAAAAATAATTCCTCTCCCAACAAAAATTTGTAAGAGGAACGTTATGAAATGCGTATTTAGTTAATCAAAGATTGGGGAACAAGGGTAGGATTAAACCTGGTTTTAATGTTGAGGGACGAAGATGTTTGTCCGAGAGGAAGCAATTTTCTCGAGCGAAGAGAAGATAGGCATCTTTCACTTCTTGCACGTTCTTATGACCCCAATCAAAGACGGAGTCATTTCTCACGGCAGGGCTAGAGAGATTATCGAGATAAAGAAGTTGGAGTTAATTTCGCTCCACGATAAGCTCGGATCCCCAATACATATCGGGTGTGTCAGACTATGAAGACGACCTTAAGAGGGTAGAAGAATTGAAGCATATACTCTGATACTCATAGTTTCTGTCACAACACAGAAACAAAATGAAGCGCGTTAAAAGAAGAAGAGCGTCAAAACAAAGTGCGCGAAAACACAAGGGAAAGGAATACCCCTTTGAGTGTTGACACCCACTCACTTAAGGCCCGCACGTAGTCTCAATTCGTTTACAACATCGGGATTCTTCTCAAGCCATTCGATAAGTGCCTCATCAACAACAGTTTTCTCCACAGCTTTCTCCTCACCTTCTCCTGTAAGAAGCCAATTAAAGCTTATGCCAAAGACGGATGCAACTTTAGCGAGGAAGTCATTTGACGGCGTTAACCTATGGTATTCGACAAACCTCACCTGTATGGTACTGTAACCTATCCTCTCGGCAAAGGCTATCTGCGACAGGCCCTCATCAATTCTCACTTTCTTTACTCTATCTCCTGAACTTTTCCTTTCGGCAGAAGCTTTCTCATTACCGGGGGTAAACATCTCACCCTTTCCGTAAAGAAGCCAGTCTCTTTCCACATTGAAGGAAGAGCAAATATTTTCAATTGTATCTTCCGACAAATTGCATCTCCCGTTCTCTATATTAGAGACGAAGCCTGGAGACACGTTGATTCTACGCGCAAACTCTATTTGCGAAAGGCCTAAGTGTTTTCTAATCTGTTTTAGTCTATCTTTCATAACTATCCTGCTTTGCGCCGTAAAAGACGCTCATAAATTTCTTCCACTGCACTATTGACAAAACCAATACTGCAAAACATTATTAAAATAATGGTAATAACGTGATAAATATCACACGTACACTTTCTTGGTGCACGCGATATTGCATACATCTTTCATATAGAAGTTATATCACATCAGGAGGTTTTTGAGGTGGAAAAAAGTAAAAAATCGAAAGAAGAAAAAAGGGAAAGGAAGGACAAGAAGAGAGCAGGCGCCAAGGCAGAAAGGAGCGGAAAGAGTAAGGTGTCACTCTTCAAAGAAGAGGAAAAAGCAAAAATCAAAGACACGCTCGAATGCTCAGATTTTGCATCCCCTTACCTCTTCATCATGTATACCGGAATAACGGTATTCGAACTATGCGCATTGAAATGGGAAGATTATGATGCACTCTCCTCTTCAATCAAAATTAGAAGCAGAAGAAAAAGGAATGAGAGGATTATCAAACTCACCGACAGGGCAAAGACAGTCATTGCTTCAATTGAAAAGAAGAATCCTAAAGGCCCAATATTCACCGGCGGAGAATCGGGGAACCTTTACTCTTACTTCGACTACTACGACAGCCGTATACGTGAGATTACGGGTGTGGAATCATTCACAGTGCGTCGTCTCTCTGCAGAGTATAGCAGGGCCGATAAAAAGGGAGAAAAACTATGATGACAGAACAAGAGACCCAGACCTGGATAAGTGTCAGCGAGACAGCCTCCCTATTGAAGGTTAAACCGAGAACGGTAATAAGGCGTATTGAAAAGGGGACACTTCTCTCCCGTCCCAATCCCGATATTCCCTTCACCGAAGACGGAAGGGAGAACTATGAAGTAAGGCTTGAAGCCCTCCCTTCTTCTCTACAATACAGATACCTCTACTCACACCTGCCCCAAGGTGAGATTTCATCCCTTGATCTTGTGTCGCCACGTAGTGCACTTGGAAATGTATGGCTTGAGGAGTTTCTCCACATCTGTGGCATATTGAAGAAAGCTTCTCTCATAAGAGAGGAGAATAAAGGGACGGGAGAGATAAAGAAGGAGCTAAAAGCGCTTGCTGACGAGAGCGGGATATCCCTATCGGGGCTATACCGTATTCTGGGTAAACCGTCGGCAAAGGTCATATCATCGCTGTATCTTGATCCCTTCTACCTCTCGTCCCACCTTCCGAGGACGATGTGCCTCTGGAGCTGCGACCTCTCGTACGCACTCTTTCTCAATAAGGAGAGCCACTACTCCCAGAATGCTATCCTCTCCGAGCTTTGGACAAATAGCTCAACGTCCTGCGCCATTTGTCCTTATAAAAAGGAGGATGACACACCTCAGTGCAGGGAAAAGCGGGAGTGTATGAAGACGCCCAACAACAGAAAGGCGGTAAATAGGCTCCTGAAGCACGTGCCACCCCAGTTGATTTTATATGCCCGTAAAGGCTTTCGCGCCTGGAGAGCAAAGTACGGACTCTTTATACAGCGCGAGAGGCCGCTACTTGTTAACGAAAGCTTCCAGGGTGACCACCATAAATTCGACCTCTTCTGCCGTATAACGATAACAAAGGAACACAACGGAAGAAAATGGGAGAAGGAGATTGCTGTGCGCCCAACACTAACGGCATGGATGGAAAGCACCTCGGGATGTATCGTAGGCTGGGTTATAAGTGTAACGCCCAACAGCGACACGATTGCCGAAGCATTCTCGAGGGCCGTCACTCTCAAACCCGGACTGGACTTCAGAGGACTACCGAAAATCGTCATAGTCGACTGCGGTAAGGACTACAAGAGTAAGCTCATTGAAGATATGCCGAAAGATCTCTCATCCGTAGTACCCGATGACACCTTCCTAAACAGGCGTTTTTCAGGGATGGGACTTCTTCCCGCCCTCGGCGTCACTGTACAGCACACCCTTGTATATCATCCGCAGAGTAAGCCCATTGAAAGGTTTTTCGGAACAATTGAAAAAAAGTGGATTTCAAAGCTTCCGGGATGGTGTACGGAAAGTATAGACGAGCGTCCTCAGGGTTTCCAGAAAACGCTCGATACACTACTCAAGGAGAAGAAGCTTCTCACCCTCGAGGAGTTCGTCACACACTTCAAGAATGTAATCCTTCCCGCCTATCACAACACCATAGATAACGAAGAACCGCCTGAGGCTGAAGGTGACTGGAAACTATCGCCCTCATCCCTCACGCCACTCGAGATTTACAGGACTACAGAGAAGGTTTCCACCTTAACTCCTGACTGGCCGACAATCAGCATTCTCAAGCTCCATCATTCGCCGGGCCATAAGGTATCGCGATGGGGAATACGATTTTCAAACACATATTACCAGGCAGATGAAATGGCATCCGTTGTCGGCTCTACTGTAGATATTCTCTACCACCGTGTACAGCCACCCTTCGCACCTTCATCAATTACCGTGATACATAACTCGAAGTATCTCTGTGAGGCATTCAGTGTGGAGAAGCGCCATCTTTCGGGAGACAATCCTGTCGATATTATGCACGAGTGCGACAGGCAGCTGAAACCCGCTCGCGATATGGCCCAAATCATCAAAAGGATTAAAGCCTCCACTGAAGCGATTCTTCCCGAGAAGGCTAAATCCCAGCCCGATATAAAGAGCGAGCTCGCCGACATGATGTGGTCAGACGCAGTGGAAGAGGAGACAAAGAAAGAGGAAGAAAAAGAGAAGAAAGAAGAGACCGAGAGCGTAAAGAAGGAGTCAATAGTCCAAAAGGGACTCTCCTTCCTCTTCGGTGAAGAATAAGGACAAAAGGAGAACAATATGGACGAAATCATCAAAGACCCATTTGACGAAATGCTCGAAACCGAAAGGCTTGATTTATCGGAGGAAATGAGAAAGAAGGCAAGGGAAAAGATAACATACGACGGCATGTACTACTCGTTTACAGTACCGTCATACATGCTCTTCGACGACCAGGCTGCAGCGAAGAGAAAACTCAGGGAAGCGTACACCCAGAACGAGTTTCTCCTCATCTACGGCTACTCGGGTTGTGGTAAATCAACCATCCTCAGCCAGTTTGCCTCCCGTTATCCCGAAGTTGTGTTTTACATCGAGGACTTCGAGTCTCTCAGCGAGACGGGACTCATCGTAAAAATGGGAGAATGCGTCAACCTGCCACTAAAAATGCGTAAGACGGAGATAGAGAGCCTCAAGAAGCACCTTTCCTCCCACAACAAGGTGATGTTCCTCTTTGATGAGGTGACGGCAACAACAGAGAAGGCATACAACAAACTCGAGATGCTGAGACGTATCCACGATTCGACGGGAGTCCCGATTGCCATCTCGGGCGTTACCTACCTTTATGATACGATACACGCTCCCCTTCTCTACAACAAATTCTGCTCTCTCATCACAAGGCTTGACGAGAGGAAGATGGAGGGGATGAAAAGCGATGATGCTAGTGCTTTTATCAAAAAGATATCAAAGGAGGAGAATGTGTGGTTTTCCCACCTTGCCCAACAGGCCCTCATAAGAACAGCACTCAACACAAATATCGGAGGGATAAACGCCTTCACGACAGTTATCGGACGATGCATCACCCTTGCCCGCGCATGCTATTACAACTCTGACGGCCACACTCTTCCAGACAAAGAAAAAGGACTCAAGGTTGTGGACGACAACGGAATAACCGTCCTCACCCTTCCCCCGACCCCCGAGACAGTGGACATATCACAACAGATGGTGTTCGAGATGCAGGCGGAATATAAGTCGTCATTCCAGAAACAGCAGAAATAGAAGGAAGCGTCAGTAGGTCTTGTCCCGTAGTTTAACAGTTTTCAAATACAAAATTGAGAGATTCGGGACAAAAGCCATTTTGAGCTCGATAAATTGTTGACGGCATCCCGCTTCTTTCCTATCGTACAGGTAAGAAAGGCAGTTAATGTTAAGTCCATAAATAATCCAATAACAGTAACTGTATGCGTAACTCGAAATCGCTCATAGGCTAAACTTTCTTTACTCCAGGAGAAACCTCCTGGAGTTTTTACTGCCCTCAATTCCCTGATAATCACATATACACCCTACCCCACAACAAGAGGACAACGGATTAATGAAAATACCATCTGAATAAGATACGCTCAATGGCGTAAAATCTTTTACTCAATGAGTTTTCTGTGTTATACTACAGGTAGAAAAAAGATGTGCCGTAGAGTACGTTGTATAGTTATGAGGAGGTAGCATTTATGGCAGATACAGTAAGATACGGTAAGCCGTGTATGACAAATTTACCTCCCGAATTAGGAAGGGCAATCATCAAAGAGATGCTGAATACACCCAAACCTGATAGAGATGTAATAGAGAAAAGAATTAGAGAGCCTGAAAAAGAAAATCTTGAAGTAAGGAAACGTGAGATGGGCGGGAGTGATAACGGTATTGCCATACTCAGCAGCTTTGATAACTATACAACATTCTCTTTCAGAGGGAAGAAGCTTACTTTCCGCACATGCAAAGGACTCGAAAGATATACAAAGGTTCTCCTCTGGGATAACGGCTATATTGAGGTTATGGCTAAATATAAGCAGGAGAAGGAAGAGATTGAGGAGTACATTGATTTGGCCCCAGTACTTGACGGCTTGAATATGAACAAGGAGGAATTTCTTTCTCCTATAAAGGGAGTGAAGATTGAATATGCTTAAAGAAAGACTTGAAGAAATGGCAGATAGCGCAGATATGATTGTCTCCGGATATGCTTTCAAAAAGAAGGATAACGGCTTTGTAAGTATAGTGAATCTCGAGCATCCAGATTGTGCGATGGTTATTTCTTCAAATGGTGAGATGATTGAAACAAACATGGATGATATCGAGCAGCATATTGTTCATGATATATGCTCAAGAAACTTGCAGTTCCTGGAGACTTGATATGCCCAAATACTACAGCTTTCAAATTGCAGGACACTATCTCTATTTCACTTCTTTTTGCATCATTGAGGCAATGCATGTCCATGCAAGTAATAAAGAAATGACAGAAGCATGCTCAGCTAAGTTTTATGTTTTTGCTGACGGCACATCAAGGCTCGAGAAGCGTGGTGATTTAAAAGATAGAGAGATTTCAATTATCCAGAAGTTCATCAAAGAAAACTATCTCGAGATGTACCAAACGTGGAAGAACTTCGGTGGAGGAGATTTCTATCGCACATGATGAATGGAACTGAATACATAAGAATACCGGACTTTCTCTCTGGGGAGGAACTTCCTCCCG
>CAVJEL010000107.1:0-6603 GCA_963648635.1 Ruminococcus intestinalis | reverse complement strand
GAGAGGTAGTCTCACTCAACACCCATCTCTCATTAACAAATACCGCATATACAGTGCCGAGAAGATTTAACGCTTCCACAGTGTCCTTTTCCAGTACCTTCTCCAGCTTCGCCTTTATCTGCTTACGTAGTCTCACTACTGTTTCTTCTTCCTCATATAGGAGTTTTCTTCTGTAATTTATATCTCCGAACCAAAGGCTGAGAATGCTTGCCGAATACAGCTCCGGATTGTCCTCCCTCCAAAGAGACAACAGCGCATGTGAATATAGCAGCACATCATCCTGTCCTTTATTCTTCAGCGGAAGCCTCAAAACTGACGAACAATTCTCTGCAATGTACTCAACACCATACGTTTTTACCATCACTCCCGGTTTCACCGGTGGCTTCGATGGTATTAACCCGTCTTCCTCTGTCACAAGTCCAAGGTATTCATCACACTTCAATACGGGGTATTTCTTTCCCTCCACCCTCTCTGAGTGTCCTCTATATAAGGAATACCCGTTCTTCGTCTTCTTTATATATATTCCCTTCGTTTTGTACTTCATTACCCAGTCTGGATAGTCTGCCATGCTGTCTCCTGTATTAACCTTAGTTTAATACATAAATCTCAAAAATCAAGCCCTTGCCACCGAAAAAGCCATAAACGGTAAATTTCGTTTTTGACTTTACAAATGGCAAGAGCTCCCTATTTCTTTATGCTCTAAACGGCATGAAGGGTTAAAAGTCAATTTGGTGCGTATGTCCTACGCTAGAGCTATAAGCTCTTCTTTGCTTTTTGCTTTCCTTGCTTTTTCAATTAATGCTGAATCAAACATATAACACTCCAAACTTTCAAAAAGTGATTTTCCTTATTATACGATAAAAATCAGGCTAAGCAATCAGCTTTTTGTGCAGAATCCCTTAGTACTACCATTGGTAAATCCCAGATGTTTGCACCTGCCACAGCAACCGTCAGAAGCAAAGAGGAACCAAAGAGCATTTCCTCCTCTTGAGTTGTAACCATTAGAAACAGATTCAACCTTTTCATATTGACCGGTAAAACACTTGACCCCTGACGAAACAACAACGTATTGTTTTCCGTTTACTTCTGTCGTACACCCGCCGGAGACATCATCAAGCTCATCGTCTCCAAGTTCACCGCTTTTCAAAGTACCCTTGAATGACGCCAGATAATCCTCTGCCTCTTTATCTGTCAATGTTATCGAGTTTTCCTTCGCCAGAGCCATAAGCTCTTCTTTGCTTTTTGCTCTCTTTGCTTTTTCAAGTAATGCTGCGCTGAACATACTATCCTCCTGCACTTTCATTTTGATTTACCAATAGTAACGGAGAAAGAAAAGAACTGTTATCGTCGATTCTGAAATTGGCTTTGTTTATTCCGTAATTGGAAAGGCCGGATATAGTTCCAGATTAACTATCTATCCTTTCGTGTTCTCATTTGCCATTCGCCCATCTTTCTTTTTTTCTTGCCACAGTCAGAGCAAAAGACTATCTTTTAGGAAGAGGTTAAAGATGAAAAGCGTAAACTATACAACAAAGGGTGTTTGTGCCCGTATGATTCATTTCGATATCGACGACGAGAATAAAATCCACAATCTCTCTTTCGAGGGTGGATGCAACGGAAATCTGAAGGCTATCGGAAAACTGTGCGAAGGGAAGGATGCAAAGGAAGTAGCGTCTGTTCTCGAGGGCAACACATGTGGCTTCAAACCCACGTCCTGTGCCGATCAGCTCAGTCAGGCGATTAAAGCCAACCTGTAGACTTTGAGGCGTAAAAAAAGGGGCTGTTTTCTGCAGTCCCTTTTTTTCACCGTTCTGATTAGAAACGAATGTGGCTGAATGCCTTGTTTGCTTCTGCCATGCGGTGTACGTCTTCCTTCTTCTTGAAGGCAGAACCTGTCGAGTTGTATGCATCGATGAGCTCGTCAGCAAGCTTGTCAGACATAGTCTTACCATTTCTGCTTCTTGCAGCAGAGATAATCCATCTCATTGCAAGTGCTTCACGGCGTCCTTCTCTGATTTCAGTAGGTACCTGATATGTAGCACCACCGACTCTTCTTGACTTGACCTCAACTGCAGGCTTTACGTTCTCGAGAGCCTTGTTGAATACATCGATTTCCTTCTCGCCTGTCTTCTGAGCGATAATCTTCAGTGCATCATAGACGATTCTGGTAGAAACACTCTTCTTACCTGAAACCATCATGCGGCAGATAAGCTTTTCGACAGCCTTGCTGTTGTATACTGCGTCAGGGGTTACTTTCCTGACAGGGGTTTTTTCTCTACTCATTTTTACTACCTCCTATCAAGCCTTTGGCCTCTTAGCACCATACTTGGAGCGGCTTCTCTTTCTATCTGCGACACCGAGAGTATCCTTACTACCACGGATGATGTGGTATCTGACACCAGGGAGGTCCTTGACTCTTCCGCCTCTGATAAGAACAACAGAGTGCTCCTGAAGGTTGTGTCCGATACCAGGAATGTAAGCTGTGACTTCGATTCCATTGGAAAGACGGACTCTGGCTACCTTTCTGAGAGCAGAGTTAGGTTTCTTAGGTGTAACTGTCATGACTCTTGTACATACACCTCTTTTCTGCGGGCATCCCTCAAGAGCTGGGGACTTTGTCTTCTGCTTGGAAGTACTTCTGCCCTTTCTTATAAGCTGATTAATTGTAGGCATCTAATTGACGCTCCTTTCTTTTCTCCGTCCGTCTCACACCGGGCGGGTATATTAAAAACTGCAGTCAGCATGAGTGACAGCGGTTATGCCCGAGGGGCAATGCCAACAGGCATTACTCCTCATCAATCATGACATCACCGATTTCCCTGTCATCTCCTACAGTCTTCATTTCCGCAAGATCCTCGAAGTCGGTATCATCTTCAACCACAGGGTTAGCCTCCCTGTTGGCATCCTTGATCTTCTGTTCTTCGAGAAGCTTCTCGTCTTCAGTGAGTACGATATCTTTGTAGCCGACAAAACCTGTACCTGCAGGAATGAGCTTACCGATGATAACGTTCTCCTTAAGACCTCTCAACTCGTCTGTTTTACCAGCTATTGCTGCTTCTGTCAATGTCTGCACTGTGTGAGCAAACGAAGCGCCACTGATGAACGACTCGCTGTTTCTAGCTGCGTCGGATACACCGCTGAGACACGGCCTTCCGATAGCAGGAACTCTTCCCTCTTTCTTCGCCTTCTCGTTCTCCTTCAGGAACTCGAGCTTGTCGACCTTCTGGTTCTCGATGAAGCGTGTATCGTTGCTTCTTACGATTTCCACTGTCCTGAGCATCTGGCGAATGATGATGGAAAGATGCTTTTCATTGATTTCAATATCCTGTTCTCTGTAGACATCCTGGATAGCCTTGACGAGGAAGGAAAGGACTGCTGTCTCTCCCTGTACTGTCAAAACTTCCCTGCTGTTTACCTGAGCATCGCATAGCTTGTCACCGCAGACAACTTCATCACCCTCTCTAACGAGGAGGACGATACCCTGGGTCGGAACCTTGTGGATATGTCTGAAGCTCTTTCCGTCCTGTGCCTTCTCAGCAAATTCAGGGCACTCGGCAAGCTTATCGAGGATGGTGATCTTTGCATATCCCTTCTCAATCTTAATCTTCTCGACCTTACCTGTGACATGTGCAATGACAGTGTAGTTCTCTGTCTGTGTCTTGGTTGCGTCGAAGAGAGAGTTGACGAGCGGGAGACCACCTGCGATATCCTTACTCTTACTTGCGTCTTCCTTAGGTGCAGATGCGATGATATCACCAGCATGGACACTCTGGCCGACATCCTGGACGTGCATGATGGAGCCGCCGAGGATTGTGTAGGACTTTTCGCTGCCGTCAGCAAGGGTAACAACAACAGTCGGGTTGTACTTACCAAGCTTATCTCTCGATACCGTATGCCATTCTCTGACACCCGATGCATGGTTCTCTACAACAAGGTAACTCTTACGTGCAACGAAGTCCCTCATCTCGGAGATTGTGCTGTCTTCCTCGGCGATGATGAGCTCGTTGAACGGGTCGAATGTGTAGACAATCTCACCGGCAGGGATGATTGCGCCGTTCTTTACATCGTCGCTGAGAATTGTACCAACTGGGATTTCCTCTTCGCTTGTCGAGCCGATTACAAATGTACGGCCGTCTGTGACAAGGAGCTTACCGTTGAACTTGGAAATGACTTCCTCACCCTTGAGGTTCTTGTAGAATGCATATCCCTTACCGACGTTCTCGCCGTTCTGGACAAGAAGCTCGGAGTAGTTACCTGTAATCTCATCGAGAATCTTTGTAACTGTATATCTGCTCTTACGCGGGAATATTCTCTTTCCTTCCTTGTTGACAACGTAGAGACTTTCGTTAATCGAGTCGATGATGACAGGATAGTCGAAGCTCTTTTCGTTACTCGAAACGGTAGCAATACCACCGGCATGGAATGTACGCATCGTAAGCTGTGTACCAGGCTGTCCGATTGACTGTGCAGCGACGACACCTACTGCCTCACCGATTTCGACGGTCTTGTTGGTTGCATAGTTACGTCCGTAGCACTTCTTACATACACCGTGTTCAGCTTCACATGTGAGAACCGAGCGGATAAGAACTTTCTCAACACCTGCATCCTCAATTGCTGCTGCCATCTCGTTTGTGATGAGCTCGTTAGCCTTAGCAAGTACTACAGGCTTACCGCTCTCATCCTTCAAGAACGGATGGAGTACATCCTCGACCGGGAATGAACCTGCAATCTTAGAATAGAGTGTCTCGTTCTTTGCAGCGTTGCCTGTCACCCAGATACCGTTAATCGTGTGACAATCTTCCATCGTGACGACAACGTCCTGTGCGACATCAACGAGCTTACGTGTCAAGTAACCTGCACGTGCTGTCTTGAGGGCTGTATCTGTAAGACCCTTTCTTGCGCCGTTGGAGGAGAAGAAGAATTCGATGATTGAGAGGCCTTCCTTGAAGTTCGACTTTACAGGAAGTTCGATGTTGTCGCCGTTCGGCTTTGTCATGATACCTCTCATAGCACCAAGCTGTGAAATCTGCTTGCTCGAGCCTCTCGCACCACTGTCCGCCATCATAAAGAGCGGGTTGAAGCCGTGCTGGTCTTCCCTCATCTCCTTCATAAGGAGGTCAGTAAGCTCATTCTTCGTATTGTTCCAGAGTGAGATAACCTTACTCTTCTTTTCTTCTTCACTGATTGTACCGCTTAAAAGCTGCTCTTTAATGTGAGCTTCTTCCTTCTCGGCCTTTCTAATCAAGTCCTTCTTGCCAGACGGAACAATCATGTCGCTGAGTCCTATCGTAGCACCGAAGAGTGTTGCGTACTTGTATCCAAGACTCTTTACAGAGTCGAGGAGTTCAACTGCAACAGAAGGCTTATCTGTTTCAAGTGTTGCTGTAATGAGCTTCTTCAGCTGCTTGTCTCCGAGGCAGTAGTTCTGGAACGGGAGACCGAGAGGAATTGAAGAGTTGAAGATAATTCTTCCCGGAGTTGTTTCAATCCACTTCTTACCGTCAGCTGTAGTCTTGTTGCCCTTTTCGTCGATGACGACAAGGCCGTCTCTCAAGCGGTAATATATCCTCTCATTGTATGAGACACTTGCGGTATCAATTGCAGCCTCAATTTCACTGATGGAATCGAAATGCTTACGCTTTTCACCCCTATCGAGGTCGACTCTCTCCTTAGTAAGGTAGTATATACCGAGGACCATATCCTGTGACGGGAACGCAATCGGCTTTCCGTTTGCAGGGTCGAGGAGGTTTGTAGTACTGAGCATGAGTGTCCAACACTCGAGCTGAGCTGCCTCGCTGAGAGGAACATGTATAGCCATCTGGTCACCGTCGAAGTCGGCGTTGAATGCGTGACATACGAGCGGATGGAGCTTAAGTGCCTTACCGTCGACAAGGACAGGCTCGAAGGCCTGGAAGCCAAGTCTATGGAGAGTAGGCGCACGGTTAAGCATGACAGGATGCTCCTTAACAACATCCTCGAGAATTGACCATACTTCCGGTGCTCCCTCTTCAACCATCATCTTAGCCTTCTTGACGTTTGGTGCAATACCGTTGTCATGGAGCTTTCTGATTAGGAATGGCTTAAAGAGTTCGAGTGCCATGAGTGACGGAACACCGCACTGGTGCATCTTGAGCTCAGGGCCTACGACAATAACGCTACGACCGGAGTAGTCGACACGCTTACCAAGAAGGTTCTGTCTGAATCTTCCCTGCTTACCCTTGAGCTGGTCTGCAAGAGACTTGAGGTCTCTCTTGGATGCACCCTTAGCTGGGTTTTCAACCTTACCGTTATCGAGGAGGCAGTCAACTGCTTCCTGAAGCATACGCTTCTCGTTGCGCACGATGATGTCCGGTGCCTGGATTGAGATAAGGCGCTGGAGACGGTTATTTCTGTTGATGACTCTTCTATAGAGTTCGTTGAGGTCTGTTGTTGCAAACCTTCCGCCGTCAAGCTGGACCATAGGTCTCAAATCTGGCGGGATTACCGGTAGGACAGTAAGAATCATCCACTCAGGCTGGTTACCCGAATCGATGAACCATGTGCAATACTTGATGACGGATGCAGCCTTCTTTGCCTCTCCGCTGTCTGTCTTTCCGTTCTTGC
>CAVJEL010000106.1:0-6693 GCA_963648635.1 Ruminococcus intestinalis | reverse complement strand
TTGCCGTATACGACTTCGGTGGTGGTACATTCGATATTTCAATTCTCGAGCTCGGCGACGGTGTCTTCGAAGTAAAGAGTACAAATGGTGATACACACCTCGGTGGTGATAACATCGACCAGGTAATCATCGACTGGCTTGTTAGCGACTTCAAGAAGGAGTACGGCATTGACCTCTCAGGGGACAAGATGGCACTCCAGAGACTGAAGGAAGCAGCAGAGCAGGCAAAGATTACTCTCTCTTCTTCAACTCAGACAACCATCAACCTGCCGTTCATCACAGCAGATGCAACAGGTCCTAAGCACCTCCAGAAGGAGCTCACAAGAGCTAAGTTCGAGCAGATGATTGAGCCGCTTGTCGAGAAGACAAAGGTTCCGTGCATGAACGCTCTCAAGGATGCTGGCCTCAGCGCTGCAGATATCGACGAAGTTATCCTCGTTGGTGGATCTACAAGAATTCCTATGGTTCAGGAAGAGGTTAAGAAGCTCTTCGGTAAGGAACCTCATAAGGGTGTAAACCCTGATGAAGTTGTTGCAGTTGGTGCTTCAATCCAGGGTGGTATTCTCAAGGGTGATGTAAAGGATGTCCTCCTTTTGGATGTCACACCGCTTTCACTCGGCATCGAGACACTTGGTGGAGTTTCTACAAAGCTTATCGAAAGGAATACAACTATTCCTACAAGAAAGAGCCAGATCTTCAGCACAGCATCAGATGGTCAGACTGCAGTATCTATTCACGTACTTCAGGGTGAAAGAGAGCTTGCTTCTCAGAACAGAACACTTGGTATGTTCAACCTCGAAGGTATTGCTCCGGCACCGAGAGGAGTACCTCAGATTGAAGTCACATTCGATATCGACGCAAACGGCATTGTTCACGTATCTGCAAAGGATCTCGGAACAGGCAAGGAGCAGAAGATTAGAATCGAATCCTCTTCGGGACTCAGCGAGGCAGATATCGACAAGATGGTCAAGGAAGCTGAGGCACACGCTGAAGACGACAAGAAGGCTAGGGAGGCAATCGAGGCTAAGAATAACGCTGAGACAACTATCTATGCAACCGAGAAGGCTCTCAAGGACTACGGCGACAAGATCACCGCTGAAGAGAGAAGCTCTATAGAGAGTGCCGTCAAGGATCTCAAGGATACTCTTGCTAATGCAAACGCAAGCGCAGAGGAAATCAAGAGCAAGACCGAGAAGGTACAGAGTGCATCAATGCAGCTTGGTCAGAAGGTCTATGAGGCTAGTCAGGCTGCACAGAACGCAGGTGCCGGTGCTGGTGCTCAGTATCAGCAGGGTGGACAGGAGAGTTCTCAGAACACTTCTTCCTCTTCCGATGGTGATACGATGGATGCTAGCTTCGAAGAAGTCAAGTAAAACAGAACCGGATTATTTTGGGGCAGCGTGTTAACTCATGCTGCCTTTATGGTGTATACAGGTAATATGGCAAAACGTGATTATTATGAAGTTCTCGGTGTTCAGAAAGGAGCAACCGAGGAAGAAATAAAGAAGGCCTATCGTAAGATTGCAATGGCCAACCATCCGGATACCCATCCGGGTGACAAGGATGCCGAGGAGAGATTCAAGGAAGCTAGTGAGGCTTATGAAGTTCTTTCCGATCCTAAAAAGAAGAGCGCTTACGACCAGTTCGGCTTTGCAGGTGTCGACGGTATGGGTGGGGCTGCAAGCGGCGGCTACCAGAATGTATACAGGGACTTCAGCGATCTTTTCGGCGGTGCTGGAGGTTTTTCCGATATCTTCTCATCGTTCTTCGGTGGCGGTGGCTCAACAAGAGGACGCTCCTCTAACGGGCCTCGTCAGGGACAGTCTCTCAGATACGACATCACAATTGATTTCAAGGAAGCTGCATTCGGCTGTAAGAAGGAGATATCTTTCTCGCACGACGAAGCGTGTCCGACATGTAAGGGCACAGGTGGCTCTGGTAGAAGAACTTGTCCTACCTGCCAGGGCTCTGGTCAGGTTGTATCGGGCGGTGGTTTCTTCCAGATGTCACAGCCCTGCCGTGCATGCCACGGAACGGGATATGTTGTCGATAATCCCTGCTCTGAGTGTCATGGCTCGGGAACAGTTCGTAAGAGCGAGAAACTCAGCGTGAATATTCCTGCCGGAAGTGATGACGGAACAAGACTTACACTCCGCGGTAAGGGAGACGCAGGCGCTAACGGCGGACCTAACGGAGACCTTGTTCTCTTTGTATCTGTAAGGCCCGACAAGTACTTTGTGCGTGACGGCAACGATGTATATCTTCAGGTTCCTATCTCGTTTGTTCAGGCTGCTCTCGGCGACACAATCAAGGTTCCGACAATCGACGGAACAGATGTTATGGTCGATATTCCGGAAGGAACACAGTCAGGTAAGCTCCTGAGGCTCAGAGGAAAGGGTGTTCCTGCCCTCCACGGAGGCCAGAGAGGCGATATGTACCTGAAGGTTGATGTCGAGATTCCGAAGCGTCTCGGACTCAAAGAGAAGAAGATAATGAAGGAGCTTTATGATACCATGGCTCCGACTAAGAGTCCAAAGCCGACTGTCTTCAATAATTAAGTGAGGTAATGATGGGAGAGAAGGTCTATGGCTACCATGCCATCGAAGAAGCTTTGAAGAAGGCGGGAATGGGCTCGACGCTCTACCTTGTACGTAACGGCGGGGAGAGAATCCAGGCGCTCGAAAGAGAGGCAATCTGCACAGGTAAGGTTGCCGTTAAGAAGGTCAGTAAAGACGAGCTTGGTAGAATGATGGAGGGCGTAGACCTGAGGGGTGCGCTACTCGACCTCGGGGGCCCGAGAAGAGGGGCATCGCGCCTTATGGAGACGACAGTCGATGAGTTCTGCCGTAACCTTAAGGAGGACGAAGGAGCACTAGTCTTGATACTCGACGGTATAACCGACCCGCATAACCTCGGCGCTATTCTCCGCTCTGCCGATCAGTTCGGAGCAGACCTTGTTCTTATCCCAGAACGCAGGTCCGTCCAGGCTAATGAGACAGTCGTCAAAGTCTCATCGGGGGCGGCACAGTACGTTCCTCTCTCAGTTGTGACGAATCTCAACCGCGAGATAAAGACTCTCAAGGACAACGGCTTCTGGATTTACGGCGCAGATATGAACGGTACATCGTCATACGGCGAGAAATTCGCAAAGCGCAGCGCAATTGTTATGGGAAGCGAGGGCGACGGAATGTCAACGCTCGTGAGAAAGAACTGCGATTACATTGTCTCAATTCCTATGCGGGGCCATATAGACAGCCTGAATGTATCTGTTGCAGCCGGAATTCTGATGTATGAATACAGAAGAGAAGAAAGATAACAAAATCAAATGAAAATGAAGACCACCTTTTCTCCGGTGGCCTTTTCTTTTTATTGACTGAAGAACTTGTTTCCAATGTCTTCTCTGTACCAGAGCATCGGGAAGTGCTTTTCTTTAAGAAGTGAATATACTTTCTGGTTTGCTTCTTCGATACTCTCACCTCTACCTACAACCGTGATGCATCTTCCGCCTGATGTATAGCACTTACCGTCCTTCTCTCTCTTTATCGCGCCGATGAAGACGAGAGGCTTATCTGAGCTGTTCATCAAGAATGCATTGGTGATGCCCTCGATTTCAACGCCTTTTTCAGGGTTGAGAGGATAACCTTTGGCCGCAAGTACCACGGCAACAGTTGAAAGTGAGTTGAGAGTGAGATTGACGGAGCTTACTCTGTTCTCCCTCATTGCCGCGAGTATTTCCCCGACATCTGTTTCGATAATCGGAACCATGGCCTGGGTTGCAGGGTCGTTGAGTCTCACATGATAGTCGACAAGAACAGGACCATCCGACGATATTATAATCGAGAACGTCAGAATACCTGAGTAGGAGAGTCCTTCTTCCTTGAGGCCATTCAGTGTCGGTTCGATAATCTTATTCTTTATATCTTCTTTGATACTGTCGCGGAGGGGAATCGGAGCGACTGCTCCCATTCCTCCCGTCGGAGTTCCCTGCGAGTGTGATACGTTGGTGTACTCGTTGGCAAGTGGAAGTAAGAGATAGCCGTTTTTATCGAGGAATATGGTTGCCGTTGCATGTAGGCCCTCGATATGCTTCTCGACGAGTATTGGTCCTTTCTCAAGGAGAGTCTCTGCGTACCCGAGGAGGGCGGACTTATCTGATGAGGAGAGCATAATGCGTGATGGTGTGATTGAATTGGATTTTATCGTGCATCTTACGCCTTCATGCTCCGAAAGAAAGGCCGAGAGAGATTCAAGGTCATGAAATACCGCATTCTCAGGGACAGGAATATTGTGCCTGCTAGTGAAAGCACGTGAGAATGCCCTGTCGTCCTCGATTCTCAATGCTTCCCTTGTAGCCCCGAAGCATGTGATACCTCTTTCCTTAAGGTATTCCATAACTCCAGCCAGAAGCGGAGCCTCCGTTCCGATGAATACAACATCTATTCTATTGGCGATTACCGCCCTGTATACTTCTTCTGCATTTGCCGGGTCGGTGGACGTCAGGTTTGTTGCGATATCTTCCGTTCCGGGATTACCGGGAGCTATAAAGAGCTCGGATATTAATGTACTCTGACTCAGCCACCATGCTGCTGCAGCGTCCTTTGCGCCGCTACCCAATACCAGGATTCTCATTTTTCACCTCTTTTTGACTATTCTACACTACCCGAAAAGCAAAATGCAAAGAAGAAAAATTACTTGATGTAGATAATTCTCTGAATGTGTAGTATGTGCCCCCTACGTGCGATACATAGCTTCTGACGGAAAACCGGGACTTTGTTCCTCGAAAATTTGAAAGACGATTTTACCATTTGTTCTCTTTCTCCTTCATTATAATTCATGCTTGAAGTACGCAATGTAGGGCAAGATGAAAATACGGTTCACGAAATTACGCTTACGGAGGTGGAGCGCTCGTATAATGTAACTCTCATGAAAAACTGAGTCCGGAATGGGGCAAAATTAAGCTTGTTTTAACACGTTTTAAGTGGTAGTATTTCAGCCATGGGGAAATTAAAAAGTACTGACTACATAAGGAATTATACGGGGGGGGGTATACCAGAAGTGTAAGAATTAACTCCTTCCTTGTGACTATAACAAAACACGTACCGCATTAGGCCGATAAGCTTGGTGCGGTATTTTTTTGCGCATGGAGAGCATAAAAACCCTTTTGGGGAAGGGAATATAAGATAAGGAAGGTAAAGAAAATGAGAAAAGCATTTACTTTAGTTCTATTGGCTGTTGCCATAATGATTGTGGCGGTATCGTGTGATGACCCGAAGCATGAACATTCATATGGCGAGTGGAAATATGATGATACCAACCATTGGCATGAATGCTCATGTGGAGAGAAGTCAGATGTAGCTGCTCATACATTCGGAGAATGGACGGTTGATGGTGCTAATGAGAAGCGCCCATGCAGTGTATGTAAGTATGAAGAAACAAGAAAGATTTCGATATGGGATGGTGAATCTGCTGATACCGATTGGTACACTGAAAATAAAGATGCAACTGAATATACTTTAACCACTGCCTCTCAGTTTGCAGGATTAGCTAAGCTCGTGAATGAAGGCAAAACATTCAGTGAGAAGAAAATCTATCTCGATGTCAGTATCGATTTGAACGGTAAACAGTGGACACCGATTGGACTCTACGACAAAGCAGACGGAGAAGGAGGAGATGTTGAAAAGAGAACACTCTTCTCCGGGACATTTGACGGTCAGGGGCATGTCATCACAGGATTGTATTTCAACAACAATAATTGTGAGACAGTAGCATTATTCGGCTATGTGGATGGAACAGTTAAGAATTTCACTGTAAAAGGAGATATCACTGCTAAATCTGCAGCTGGAGTAGTCGGAGGTCTTGAGAAAGGCGGAAGAGTAGAGAATGTAACCAGCTGGGTAAATGTTACAAGTGACGTTTCAGATGGAAAAACAAAGCTTGGAGGTATAGTTTTAACTGTTAAGGACAAGAAGACGACAAGTGAAGAAGGATATACAATCAAAGGTTGCATGAACTACGGAAACATAACATCATCTTCTACAGGTGGTACAAGTATCGGTGGAATTTTAGGCTGGACAAATGATCAAACAGGGAAATTGATGATTGAGAACTGCGAGAACCACGGCGAGGTAAAAGCAACAGGCACTCTGGTCGCTGGTGGAATCGTCGGAGCATGCCGTTCAATCACAATAAAGGATTGTACAAATAGTGGGAATGTATCATCAACAAAGACAGCTGGTGGTATTGTTGGCCGTAACGATACAACACAGGTTGAACTTACCGGATGCAAGAATACTGGAACAATAAAAGGCGCTGAGGGTAAAACTGGAGGTATTGCGGGTGAGATATCAGGTTCATTGAAAGATTGCACAACAACTGGTTCTATCGCTATAGTTGGAATGCTTGGTACAGGAAGCGATAAAAATACTATTTCGTATAGTAACGAAACAGAGATAACACTTCCTTCCGTTATAAAGGGTAATGTTACTTTGGAGAACGTTAAGTCTTCCAGCCTGTCTCTGCATTACCTGGGAAAGAGCAAGCATGACCTGACAGTTACGTTGAAGAATTCAGCTATTACCAGTCTTGTTGTGACAATGGAACAAAATGAGCAAGAATCCAGACTGTATCTCGAGAAAGAAGGAACTTCGACTCTTGGCTCAGTGAAATTCGAAGGTTCATTTGACAGACAGAATA
>CAVJEL010000105.1:0-6701 GCA_963648635.1 Ruminococcus intestinalis | reverse complement strand
AATCACTTATCTCGACAATCCTTTTTGCCTTGTAAACGGTTTCTTTCTTGCTATTCTCGATTCTGATATCAACAATGCAAGGAGCAATAACTGTATTAGAATTTGTATCATAGAAAGCGAATAAAAGATAATAGAAATCTTTCTCCTCCTTTATTTCAATATTGCTCATTGTTTCTATTGTTTTTATTTTCTTCTTATCATCACTTGAAGGATTAAAGCTCACACCTTCCGGATTCTCAGCAAAACAGACTGTGCAGTATCCATCTTTATATTGGTGTGGAAGCTTAGCTATCTCTTCGTACTTAATTTCCCCACAGACAGTACATCTATAGGCTCCCTTCCCTTTTTCTGAGCATGTTGGCGCCTTTTCATGACTCATAAACTTCAATTTATGGCCAGTTGCCGGAATTTCTACTGTTTCGACTTCTCCACAAATAGAGCATGTCAATTCCTTGGACCCAGTTTCGGTACATGTAGGCTCTTTTAGAACTTTTTCTTCACCATACATATGGCCAAGAGTTTCCCCCTGAGTTTTACCACACTTGGTACATGTCTGAGGTTCAGTACAAGTTGCGTCCTTCCATTCATGCTTGCAACCACATGATGCTAAAAATACCAAAGAAATAATTGAGACAAAAATGAATAATGCTATATCTTTTTTCACAATAAATACAACCTTCTCGGATTTACCTATAATAATTTTACAGCCTTTGAAAGAACCAATAATCCTCAAAGGCTACAGACTAAGAAAAGAAATTTTTTATTAGCTTAAGGAAGAAGTTTAGTAAAATTAGTTATGAATTGATTATCATTTGATAGTCCCAAAGCGTATACACCTTCGGCGATCTTCCAACAAACAGAATATGTTGTAGAAAGGCTTTTCCCATTAGAATCCTTATCCCATGGAGCATTAGTTTTTTCGATAATATAAAAAGAATTATTATCACAATATACTATTTTTCCTCTACACTTCTCATCGTTTCTGAAATAATCCCCAGTATTCAACATATTCCAGCAGTTCGAATCAGGTTTAAAAGTTTCGTAATAATTCATTTTTTTAGGCATAAATTCTCCTTAATTTAAATTTACACTATAAAAAAAAATGTCAACAAAAAAAATGAAGTTATGATTTCACAGCATTGTTACTCGAACCCTCAAAATTTCTTCATTTTGAGAATAGTTATCTTCCACACACCCCCACTCTCTACTGACACCTCCAGGTTGAAATCAACACCTCTCTTTACTCACGTTACACCCCTCGATGTTGAATCAAACCTCTATTTTCTATTTCAAAAGATTGTATCAAAAGGTATTTGAAGACGTAAAAACCATTAAGGCAGATTTTGATACAATTCGGAATCTGTCTTTTTATTTTAATAACTTATTATAGTTCAATAAATTGTAAAAACGTCACATACCATAGGCATGTTCAACCTAAACCAATTTATGGGAGGATGGAATAAACTTATCGTTGCTTTCGTTATCTTATTCACATCTTTGTTAACAGAGAGGAGTTGGGGATATACACCACATACGGTCTTAGGCACACATAACCTATCATCAATAAGAGGAGCATTCCGCTCCTCTCAAAACCTTTTTACGTTTTCTTATCTACGATGATAACATCAAACAGATGTCCAGCCTCCATCAATATAGATTGTCTGTCCTGTTGTATATGCCGAATTTTCAGAAGCAAAGAGCAATAGCTGACCGCAAAGCTCCTCTACCTTCCCAGGCCTTGCAATCGGGCATCGCTTTCTAAGTTCTTCCAGCGCTGTCTCATCAAAGACCATCATCTCGGATGGAAACTCGCCGGGGCCTATTGCATTGACTGTAATGCCGTCAGCTGCCCATTCCTGGGCAAGTGCACGGGTGAAATTAGGGACAGCACCCTTAGTGGTGTTATAGGCAAGAATCGGATGATGGAATGATGCTATACGGCCGTACATGCTTGCGGTGTTGATGATACGCCCGTAATGATTCTTAATCATGTTCTTTGCACATTCCCTGGCCATCAGGAAATATGCAGTAATGGAGGTATCTACAACCTTGTTCCACGCTTCAAGTGTAAGCTGTGTTGTCGGGCAATAAGCCATTGCGCCTGCGTTGTTCACAAGAATATCGATTTTGCCGTAGACATCGATTACCTTCTCTACCCCACTGATAATCTGCTTCTCATCAGTCACATCACATACAACCGGAAGGCAGTCGCCACCTTTTTTCTCGATTTCAGATTTCAGGTTCAAGAGCTTTTCTTCTCTTCTTGCAAATGCTGCAACCTTAGCCCCGTTTTCAGCAAGTGCAACAGAATAAGCATACCCGAGTCCCGAGGATGCACCCGTCACGATTGCAACACGGCCTGTCAAATCCATGTAGTTTTTCATACCTTTTACTCCTTTTATTTCTTTTTCTCGATATCACGAAACATGAATGCAAATATAAGCATCAGCACTGCGCACACAATCGGTAGTTTATAGACGGCGCCGAGGCCTCCGGTGCTGTTGAGAAGTGCACCGCATATTCCTCCCGATACTGTCGACCCCACTGCGCCCGCAAGGCCCATGAAAGCAAGCCCTGTAGCGAGGTCCCCTGCATCCAGCACCTTCATAGGATATGTATACGGCGCAATCTGATTGACGCTGTTTACAGCACCTACAGGTATAGCTCCACCCAGGAGAAGTACCAGTCCCAGAGTACGGCTTGATGTACTACTTAGGAAGAACCATGAAATCGAACCAAGAAGGGATGCCAGTGCCCAGATGAGTACCATTGGACGATATTTACCATCTTTTGCAACACGGGTCCCGAAGAAAGATGTCAGGAAGACAGCAATGAGGAGGCCGGGGACATTCATTAAGCCTGATACTGTTGAAGATGTGCCGAGAACAGCCTGAGCATAGGACGGGAGATAGTTTGCTGCCCCGTTGAGTACGGAGAAGATGAACATCAGCATCAATATTGCCAGGTAATAGCGGTTCCTAAGAAGCTTGAATGGAAAGACAGGATCCTGAGCTTTCTTTTCAGCTATTATAAGGCAACATAATCCTATTGCTGTCATTGCCAGAAGCGTCAATACAAACGGCGATGTCCATCCCTTGATATTCCCCCAGTTCATTGCAAGGGAGAAAGGAATCAACGTGACGGCTGTAAATACGACGCCGGGGATATCAAAAGAGGCCTTCTCCTTCTTCGGGGAAATCTCGGGAATACCGTAGAGACACATGAAGAAGCCCACGACAAGGAGTACCAGTGCAACCCAGAACTGGAGGCGCCAGTTGAAAGCACATACCACCCCGCTTATAGGACCCGCCACAATCATCGCAACTGTCGTCAATGACTGGTTATATCCCGAATACCTCGGGGCGTTCTCCTGCCCGAAGATGGCACTGATGAGTACAAAGCCGTTCATCATGAAGAGGCCCCATGCAAAGCCTGAGAACATGCGGGCTATCGTAAAGACCCAGAAACCTGTAGCAAAGGAGCACACTGCATATGAGAGAATATAGAGTGCAAGCGAGCCCAGAAATAGCTTCTTGTGGCCGATTTTATCTCCAAGCTTTCCGCCGAGCGGAATCGTGACACTCCTTGCCACGCATTCGAGGGCGAAAATCATACTCACAGAGGCCATGTTGTCAAAGACGGAGGCCACAGTATAACTGTATACCCCGACTCCTGCTATGAGGAACATTGCAAGGAAGTTGACTATGAGTAATCCGGCAAAACCTATGGTGTTACGCGCTTTGTCCATCGTTTACTCTCTTTCTGCAGCAGTCGCAAGTTTTCTGAGCGGTGTATTCATAGGAGCATGGAACATCATACCGCCGTCGACGGTGAGTGTCTGTGACGTGACGAATGCTGCCTCATCGCTAGCAAGATACAGTGCTGCGTACCCGATATCATCAGGGCATCCGTAGCGGTTCACTTCAATTTCGTCGAGGTATATCTTACGGAAGAAATCAGGTACATTCGCGTCGTTCTGAGGTGTCACGATGAGACCCGGCTGAATGCAGTTGCAGCGAATGTTATCCTTACCGTATTGATAAGCAATATTCTTCGTCAAGTTGACGACTCCAGCCTTTGCCGGACCGTATGCACTCCATCCGAGGTTTCCTGCAATACCTGCTGTGGACCCGATGTTGATGATGGAGCCTGAATGCTGTTTTTGCATCTGAAGAATAGCATATTTACTTACAAGGAATACACTTTTAAGGTCGGATGAGAGCATGTAATCCCACTGCTCTGCCGTTAGATCTGCAACATTTCCGTCCTGAGCATCAACGCTTGCTGCGTTGTTTACAAGGATGTCTACATGACCGTAATCGCGCGCAGTATCTTCAATGAGTGCCTTTATGGATTCCTCATTCATGATATCAAACTTATGATAGCTGGCCTTCCCGCCGTTTTTGGTAATCTCGGCAACTACTTCAAGCCCCCTCTGTTCCCTACGTCCCGTAACTACTACATGAGCACCGTTAGAAGCAAGAACTCTTGCCACCCCGATACCGATTCCACTTGTGGAACCTGTCACAATTGCCACTTTTCCATTTAAATCAAAAGCTGCCATTTTCTTAAACCTCACTTATTTTTATTCAATTTGAATTTGCTGTTGTATCCGCCCATTGCGGAAAATGTATGGTTGTGCCGCCGTCGGCAACAATACACTGCCCTGTTATGTAACTCGAGAGATCACTGAGAAGAAAGAGTGCTATATCTGCAATGTTTTCTCCGCTGCCGTGTCCCTCGAATAAAAGATTATTCCTGTCAATACTGTGGAAAGCCGCTTGAACAGAAGGAATGTCCTTCACCATATCATCAAAGGCTGAGGAGAGAACAAGGCCCGGAGCAAGAGAGTTGGCTCGGAGTCCTTTTCTCCCGTACTCTACGGCAATATTGCGTGTAAGTGATTCCAGCCCTGCCTTTGCTGCTGAGTAGGCATAGTATCCGTTCTCACCACGGTGTGCTCCTGTTGTGGATATATTGAGAATCACACTCTTCTTCTCTTTCAAAAGCTCGGGAATAACATATTTACATACTATGAAATGACACCTGAGATTGATGCTCATATGTGCATCCCAGTCTTCAAGTGACATCTCATGTAGCGGTGGTTGAACGTCAGCATGCCAAAACGCATTGTTGACAAGTCCATCAACCTTTTTAAAGTACGCGATAGTTTCCCCGAGTGCCCTTTCAACTTCTTCCGGCTCACGAATATCACAATGGAAATACTTGAGCGCATCGCTTTCCATAGCCACGCCCGCTTCATCCTGAATATCCCATACGGCAACCTTCGCTCCCGAGTCGACAAGCCTCTTCGAGATTGCATTCCCTGTCCCTCCGGCAGAAGTACCGGCGCCTCCTGTGACAATGAAAACCCTCCCGCTCATATCTAATAAACCGTTCACATTCATTCTCCTTTTTGTATGAAGTAATCGATATTTTTAAATCGGTATTTTTTTATCAGGTTTTGTTGATATACAGTAGAATTTTCTTACGATTTATAGGATGATTTTACTGTTATAAAGAGAAAAGAAGATGAAAGGTAAAGACAAAGAGGTACGACGTATTGTCCGCCTTATGAATCTGCCCTCTTATGAGCTAGAGCTTAATCTAGTACCGGAGGAAGGTACAAAAATGACCTGTCCACCCGAAGTGGAGAGTATGATTGCATCGTTCTATCAAACCATCAACGTCGAGAAAATGCATAGGGAGGGAAAACTCTGTCACATCCTCCTACCTATCGAGCTCCATGAACTTCTTGTTCCCCTCGAAACCCACTATCTACTCCTCGGACCGTTTATTCTGAAAGCAATGGACCAAAAGGACACAGAACTCCTTCTATTGAATGCAAATCTTGATCCAAGCCCTGTTATGATTGAGTATTTCCAGACACTATCCTATCTCTCGCCTTCCCGTTTCTCCGATTTAACCGAGCTCTTTTCAGATATGCTCAATGCTGATACCGAGACCGTCACATTCCTATCAAATTCCGATTCTGAAACATTGATGAAGCGTATTCTCCTTTCCGAGAGTGAGGAGGAAATAAGAGAGAGGGCAGGTAAATACTACATAGAGTGCGCCCGTGCCCTGTCCTTCAGGGAAATGGAGAAACTTGACATATGCGGAGAGAAATGGTCTCTCTTTATAGAGAACGCTCCCCTTTCTTCTTTTCCGCTGTTGAAGGAAATGGTATATAACGAGTACATACTCATGTGCTCGACATATCATGAAACGGTACACTATGAGGCAACCCCGTTCATCGCATACCTCAGGAAAAAACTCGACGCATCGACTACAGCGGAGGAACTGGCCTCTTTCCATAGGGAAATGCTAAGCGTTTTCAAGGAGCATCTTGATATGGACGACCCCATCACACTTCCCCCTACAATCAGAAAGGTACGGCAGTATATAAGAACACACTACAAGGAAAACATCAGACTTAACGACCTTGCTAGAGAGGTAAACCTTTCGCCCAATTACCTATCATCCACTTTCTTCGAGTGTTGCAACACTACAATCACCGATTACATCCTTTCCTGCCGTATCGAACAGGCAAAACGACTTCTTCTGTATTCAACACTCCCCATCGGTGATATTGCAGGCCTCTGCGGCTTTGTTGATGCTTCCTACTTCACAAAGCGATTCAAAAAGGTCGAGTCAGTACTTCCCGAGGAATATCGAAGGACGCATGCAGTCAAGGTCGG
>CAVJEL010000104.1:4458-6722 GCA_963648635.1 Ruminococcus intestinalis | reverse complement strand
GATGCAATAGATACAGTTACGGGAAAGCTCTCGCTCATTGAAGAAGCAAATAAATCCGGCGTCCCGATTATCTCATCGATGGGGGCGGGAAATAAGCTTGACCCAACCCTTTTCCGCGTTAGTGACATATACTCGACAAGTGTCGATCCGCTATGTCGTGTAATAAGAGGCGAATGCAGAAAGAGGGGAATAAAGAAACTCAAGGTCGTCTATTCAACTGAAAAGCCACTCACTCCCCGCTTTGAAGAAGAAGGGACGAATAGACGAAGCACACCAGGCTCTATCAGTTTCGTCCCGTCCGTATGTGGCCTGATTATAGCAGGCGAAGTTATAAAAGATTTAATCGGCTGGGGGAAATGAGACCCTGATTACCGTTCCCCTACCAAGCTCTGAGCTGAGCTTAATATCGCCGTTCATTCTCATGACTGCATTCTTTACTATGCTCAGTCCCAGTCCCGTTCCTCCTGTGGACTTACTTCTTGCCTTATCGACACGATAGAAGCGCTCGAAGATACGTTCCTGCTCGGAAGGGGCAATTCCAATACCGTTATCTGAGACGGAGATAACTATTCTGTTATCCTCCTTCTTCGTTTCAACTCTTACCCACGGCTCTTCACTCTGGTTGTATCTGATGGCGTTATCGAGAAGGTTGTAGATTACCTCTCCAAGTAGTTTTTCACTACCGATGATTACACCGTCCTCAAGGGATGCTGTAATATCTACATTCTTGTTCGAGGCCTTGAACTCCAGCTCGCTTATGACCGCTTCGGCACTCTCCTTAACGTTAACCCTCTCATCACACTTTTCGCTTTTCTCGTCAAGCGATGAGAGATTGAGGATATCTGAAACAAGAGATATAAGGCGCTGCGCCTCTTTATATATGTCGCTTGAAAAGTCGACAACCTTGTCAAAGGGGACATTACCCGACATCAATAACTCTGCAAATCCAGATATCGTCGTAAGGGGAGTTTTAAGTTCATGCGAGACATTTGCCGTAAACTCGCGCCTCATCGTCTCCCTCTCGACTCTCTCCGTCACATCCCTCAAGAGGATGATGCATCCTTTCTTATCAGAGGGGTATGCAACGCACTCGATCATCTTCTTATCGACGGAGAGTGTAACTTCACCCTTCACGCCAGAGAGCGCAGAAAGCACCGCTTTCTTACCATCTCCCTCATCAAAGTATGCGAAAACAGAGCCGCTTTCCTTTTCATTCTTTCCGAGGAGGCTCATGAATGATTCGTTCTTCGAGAGCAATATGCCGTCCCTGTTTACGATGGCGAGTCCTTCGTCAAGAGATGATGATATTAACTCAAACTCCCGTCTCTTCTCTTCACTCTTCTCAAGTTCCCTCTTCGTGTTGTCCTTTTCCTTTTTAAGGCGTAAAAGAAGTGGAGATAACTCTTCATATGTGTCGTTCTCATCAGGGTTCTCGAGATTAAGTTCGTTTACGGGCTCAACAATCTTTTTTGAGATGAAGCCAGATAAGAAGAGTACGATTACAGCAACCACGGCTATGACAAGTACGAGAGGAAGAATTATGAGTGAGAGAAATGAAAAGACTGTCTTTGCTTCAGTCGAGAGCCGAAGTATGTTGCCATCTGTAAGGCGGGATGCGCAATAGACGCTCTTTTTCGAAAGTGTCTCGCTCTTTCTCTCACTCATTCCAATCCCGTTTTCGAGGGCCTCTTTGACTTCCTCCCTCTCAAGGTGGTTATCGAGATTGTCTTCCCCTGCGACGCTGTCGTATAAAACAGTCCCGTCAGCGCTGATAACTGTTACTCTGCGTCCTCCTTCAAGGGAAAAATCCTTTATTCCCTTTTCATTGTACAGAGCCTCTGCATACATAAGTTCTACAAGGAGGTCCTCTTCAATTCTGTCTTCATAGACATGGTAATACAATAATAATGATACCGGGACTATCAAGAGCATGGCAATCAGCGACACGCTCACAAGAGCCCAGAATATTTTACTTCTCATTTTCTTCTTTCCTGATTCTGTACCCGACACCCTTCACGGTTTCAATGATTTCTCCTTCTGGGTCGAGTTTCTTTCTTAGCGCCCTTATATGGACATCGACTGTTCTGCTTTCACCCATGTAGTTGTACCCCCATACGTCCTCGAGAAGCCTATCGCGCGTGACGGCAAGACCTTTATTGAGGATAAGGTATTCAAGGAGTTCATACTCCTTGAGTGATAACTCAATAGGAACACTGTCCTTATAAACCTTATGTTCCCCACGGTTTACTGTGATTCCATAAGCC
>CAVJEL010000104.1:0-4137 GCA_963648635.1 Ruminococcus intestinalis | reverse complement strand
GTCTCCAGGACATACTTAACTAGCTTCAAAATAGAACTGTCGTCTTCAATAAGGACAATCATCACCTACCCCTTTGATAAAGTACCCACCTTGAAATGCTGGCGGCATGGTCCCCCATTCTCTCGAGGTACTTTGCAATCATCATCAGGTCCGGAGCTTCATCAGAGGACGGGGAGTTCTCCCTTATAAGCTGGATAAGCCTCTTCTTGGCTTCGAGGAAGTATGCGTCAACTTCATCGTCCATCTTATCGACCATCTCTGCCTTCTCTTCGTCACCCGACACATATGATTGTACAGCATCTTCCACCATTTTCTTAACACTCAAACACATTTTGTCGAGTGAAATCGTCGAATATATCTCATTGTTTGTGATAAACGACATCACCTCCGCCGAGTCCAGTGCATTGTCGGCAATACGCTCGAGGTCAGCAATTATCTTCGTTGCAGATGAAATACGCCTTAAATCCTTCGCCACCGGATGATATCTTAAAAGCAGGTTTATGCAATTTGATGCACTTTGCTTACTCATCCTCTCGATTTCGTCCGTCTTCTCCTCGATTTCATCCATGACGCTCTTTCTCTCGCCGTTCATAGCCTTGCTCAAAAGCTCCACCGAGCTCTCTGTCAGGGTTGCAACCTTCACTATCTCAAGGTAAAGACCATTCAATTCCTCATCAAATCTGTTTTTCATATCAACCGAACCTTCCTGTAATGTAATCTTCTGTCTTTTTGTTCTCAGGGTTTGAGAACATTGTTGTAGTATCGCTATACTCGATGAGATCCCCAAGGAGGAAGAATGCCGTCCTATCGGAAATTCTCAACGCCTGCTGCATATTGTGTGTGACGATAACGATTGTAAAGCGTGACTTTAATTCGAGTGCCAGCTCTTCTATGCGCTGTGTCGATATAGGGTCGAGAGCAGATGTCGGCTCGTCCATCAAAAGAACCTTCGGGTTGACTGCAATGGAGCGCGCAATACAAAGCCTCTGCATCTGTCCCCCGCTGAGTCCCATCGCACTTTTATTGAGCCTGTCCTTGACTTCGTCAAAGAGCCCGGCCGAGACAAGTGATGACTCGACTATCTCATCAAGCTTTACCCTGCTCTTTATGCCGTGCGTTCTCGGGCCGTATGCAACGTTATCGTAGATTGAGAAGGGGAACGGATTGGGCTTCTGGAAGACCATCCCGACTTCCTTTCTCAATGACGGAACATCAACATCCCTGTCGTAGATGTTCTTTCCGCCATATAGAATCTCACCTTCTACCCTGCATTGTGGGATAAGGTCGTTCATCCTATTGAGGCACCTGAGGAACGTGCTCTTACCACATCCTGAAGGTCCTATTAGAGAGACTACCGTCTTCTCTGGAATGGAAATGTTTATGCCCTTGAGGGCCTCTGTTTTACCGTAATATAAATGAAGATCAGATATTTGGAAAATGTCACTCATCTTTTTCTCCTCTTCCTCTGCAGATGAATCTGCTTATTAAGTTGATAAATAGTACAAGTATTAACAATACTGCACTCGTCGCCCTCGCCTCCTCCATGTGTAAGCCCTCGCTCATGAGTGCATACATGTGCACGGAAAGCGTACGTCCGCTCGAAAGAAGTGAGGAAGCAATGTTAGTTGCACTTCCCGCCGTGTAGATAAGAGCTGCCGTCTCACCCACTATCCTTCCAACAGCCAGTATTACTCCCGACAGAATCGACGGGAGAGCCGAAGGAATTACAACCTTGAATATTGTCCTGAGTTTTCCCGCTCCCAGTGCATAGGAGCCTTCCCTCAAGGATAGCGGAACTTCCATCAAGGCCTCCTCCGTCGTTCTCATGACAATGGGGAGAATCATGATGGCAAGTGTTAAGGATCCCGAAAGGATGGAATAGCCGAAGTGGAGGAATGTCGAGAAGAAGATGTAGCCGAAGAGGCCGTAGACGATGGATGGAATACCCGAGAGTGTCTCAGCCGTCATTCTGATTATCTTAACAACCCTACCTTCCTTTGCGTATTCCGAGAGATATATCGCTGCAGAGATCGAGATAGGAAGTGCGATTATGAGTGTCAGCAGCATGATAAGAAGTGTGTTGATCAATGCCGGAAGCATCGAGACATTCTCGCTTGTGTACTTCCACTGGAAGAGGCTTCCCTTTATCTCGGGAATACCGAGGATAAGGACATAGCCGATAATCAAGAGAAGAAACGATGCAACAATGAATGCAGATAGATTAATCAATACCCTAAGTACTTTGCTGAGTGGATGCTTAATCATACTTTCCTCCTCTTAAGCGAACTGAATGCCATGTTGATTATGAGGATAAAGACGAAGAGCACGGCGCCCGTTGCAATTAATGCCTCCCTATGGAGGTCTGTTGCATATCCCATCTCGAGAACGATGTTGGCAGTCATAGTCCTTACCCCCTTCAAAATCGAGGACGGCATCGTAGCCTGGTTACCGGCTATCATAATGACAGCCATTGTCTCTCCGATACTTCTCCCGATTCCGAGTATTACGGATGAGAGGATTCCTGAAGATGCAGCCGGGATGATAACCCGGAATATAGCCCTCTCCTTTGTGTCCCCGAGCGATAACGCCCCGCTGAGTAGGGACGGATCAACGCTCCTCAGGGAGTTCTCACTGACGGTTATGATTGTCGGGAGAATCATGAGGGCAAGAAGAAGAGATGCCGTGAGCATGCTCTTTCCACTCGAGCCGAAGAGAGTCTGCATGGCCGGAACGATAACCATAAGGCCGAAGAAGCCGTAGACAATGGAAGGAATCCCGGCAAGAAGTTCAACGGCGGGACGGAGGAATTTATAGAGTCTCTTGGGTGCAAAGAATGCCATATATACCGCCATCAACAGTCCAAGCGGCACCCCGAAGAGTATGCTGAGCCCCGTCACATAGATTGAGGCGAGAATCATTGGGAGGATGCCGTATATATTACTGCTCGGCTTCCACTTTGTCCCGAAGAGAAAGTTGACAGGCCCTATCTCAATTATTGTCGGTATGGCATTAATGAAGAGGAAGAGACAAATCAACAGAACGGCGAGCACTGAAACCAGTGCCCCCGCTAAGAATACAAACTGTGCAATCTTTTCTTTTTTCATTAGATGTTATCCCAGCTGGTAACATTACCCACGTAGATGTTCTTGACAGTCTCTGTGCTGAGTTCACTTACCGTATTCTCGTTGTTTACGATTATTGCAATTCCATCAAGCGCAATGGCAACACCCGTGAGGCCCTTCTCTACTTCCGAGCTCTTGAGCTCTCTTGATGCCATTCCGATATCTGAAGTACCTGACGCAGCGTCATTCATACCTGTTGTTGAATCTGACTGCTGGAGGGTGATTTTAACGTTCGGGTTGAGTGAGGAGTAGTTTTCAGTCAAAACTTCCATCACAGGGTAAACCGAAGACGAGCCAGATATAGTAAGCGTACCCTCAAGGCCCTTTGACTTGTAACTCGATGCATTCTCGTCGACCTTTATATATCCCTTCTTCTCAATTACGGCCTGGCCATCAGCACTCATGACATATGAGAGGAAATCCTCTGCAACAGGGCTGAGGGATTTATAAGCAACATTGAAAGGACGGGAAATCTTATACTCTCCGCTCTTTACTGTCTCGACTGAAGGATAAACACCGTCAATTCGCAAAGCTTTTACCGAGCTGTTGAGACTTCCGAGGGAAATGTAGCCGATAGCGTTTTTATTGCCTTCGACTGTTGTGATTACGACACTTGTCGAGTTTGCAATCTCTGCATTCTCCGTTGTCATATCTGTTTTGACGCCGTCGACTTTCTCTTCGACTCCTACAAGCTCAATGAATGCGCCTCTTGTTCCCGAGCCGTCTTCACGTGATATAACAGTAATCTCGTTATTGCTTTCCTTGCTTCCTGCAGCAACAAGAGATGCCAAAACCAAACTTACTAAAAGAAACAAACTAATTAACTTTTTCATTTTTCCTTTCTCCTTGCCCAAGAAACTACCATCCCGAGGTTAAGGAAAAAGAATAGGTGTGTTAAATCTAGGTAAAAAAGGTTGATCTTGCGCACTCTCCCTCGTCCTGGTATTCTTTCAAATGGAAACAGGGGGGATATCATGCTTGAGTCAGGATTATACGAAGAACTTATAAACAACGA
>CAVJEL010000103.1:0-6812 GCA_963648635.1 Ruminococcus intestinalis | reverse complement strand
AAAACTCGATGAACTTATAAAGGAGTTCAGTACAACATAATATCCTTACAACGCTGACGATGAGAGGAGTTGAGAAAGACTATGTCAATGACCCATGATTACGAATTTGAATTGTACCTTGATGGACTTATCGAAGACAACATAGCTGAGGGAGAGGCCAAAGCAAGAGCCGAAGAAACGGAAAGAGCAAAAAAGAAAATGAGAAGTGTTCTTGAGAAGGAGGGACGTTCCTCATCTGAAATTACCGAGATACTTGAAATGTATGATGCAATGGTAGCCGAAGAAGAAAAGGAAGCAAAAGAAGCAAGAAAGAAATCAAAGGAAACAAAGAAAATCATTGCAGCAGCCCTGCTCTCAGATAACAATCAATATCTTTTATGCCAGTTCGTTGACGGAATCGTCGAAGAAACCCAAGCCAAAGAAGAAGAGTATGCGAGGGAAAGGCTGAGAATCTTACTGCAGAGGAAAGGCTTTCCTCATGACGAAATTGAAGAGTATGTTACCGAGTACGGCAAAATATGGATATAGCATCAGAACTGAAAGAGATAAATGCACTGAGAAACGAAGATGCCTCAAATTAAATGGGGCATCTTTTATTTCTAATTGCCAAAGACAATCACATCAAGAAAGAGTATGAAGAGAAAGTAGACTCCGACAAAGACAAAGCCGACAAGAAAGGCAGCCTTGAGAACACCCCAGACAAACGACTTGTACTCATCCCGGCTGAGATTGAGCTTCTCGCCTTGGCTATCACTTGCCTCTTTCGGTCTATACCACGGCATCCCCTCCACATTCATATCTGCAAAGCTTCTGCCGTCGTCATCTTGATAGCTCTTATCTTCTTTTCTCTTCCTCGAGAACATTATTTCTTTCCTTTTTTCGCCTCTAGAGCTTCCTTCTCCAGCTTTTCCTTCTCTTTTTCCTCTTCCATCATGGAAGCATAGTGCTTTTTCTCTTCCTCTGTATCATAGAGGTGACATGCAACGTAGTGCTCGCTTTCGAGTTCCTTGAAAACCGGAGAGACGTACTTACAGACTTCCATGCACTTACGGCAGCGGGTGTGGAACTTACATCCCTTTGGAGGATTAGCCGGTGACGGAATCGAACCTTCGAGGATGATTCTCTCCATATGGAAATCAGGATCAGGCACCGGAATAGCAGAGAAGAGAGCCTCTGTATATGGATGGAGAGGCTTTTTGAAAAGCTTCTCAGTCGGAGCAAACTCAACCATCGACCCGAGGTACATGACGCCGACAGTATCGGAAATATGTTCGACGACAGATAAGTCATGGGAAATGAAGAGATATGTAAGCCCGAATTGATTCTGCAGATCTTTGAGTAGGTTTATAATCTGTGCCTGAATTGATACATCCAGTGCAGATACCGGCTCATCGCAGAGAATGAAGTCGGGGTTGAGTGCAAGTGCACGTGCTATACATATACGCTGTCTCTGACCTCCGGAGAACTCATGTGGGTAACGTGCCTTTGCATACTCGGGTAATCCGCATGCAGCCATGACACGTGTAATGTACTCATCAAACTCCTCGGGAGGAACTATATTGTGCTCCCTTACCGCTTCCCCGATAATCTCACCCACAGGAAGACGCGGGGAGAGAGATGAATACGGGTCCTGGAATATTATCTGTATATTCGGCCTCTCCTTTCTGAGCTCTTCCTTACTCAATGAGAAAAGCTCACGGCCGTTGAAATAGACTTCGCCATCGGTCTTATCGAGTAGGCGTAGGATAGTACGCCCTATCGTGCTCTTACCGCATCCCGACTCTCCGACAAGTCCCATCGTTGTTCCCTTCTTTATACTGAATGAAACATCATCGACAGCCTTTACATTACCTATAACCATCTTGAAGAAGCTACTCTTGATGGGGAAATACTTCTTGAGGTGTTTTACAACAAGAAGATTCTGAGGATCCTTTTCAGCGTTTTCAAGTACGTCTTTCTTCTTGATTTCTTCTGCCATCTTAAAGCTCCTCCACATTTACAGTCTTAGGATATTCAATCACCTTATCTTCCTCATAGAACCTGTAGCACGAAACTACATGTGTGTCGCTGATACGGATTGACGGCGGGTAGACTCCCTTACACTTATCGCATTGCATTTCACAGCGGTCTCTGAAGTAGCAATAGTCAGGCATATTGACAGGGTTCGGAACGCTTCCCGGGATGTTGTAGAGTTTATCGACCTTCTTTCCGACAACAGGCTTACTCTTCATAAGTCCGATTGTGTATGGATGTGCCGGGTGATGGAAGATATCTTCTGCTGTTCCCTTTTCAATTACACGCCCAGCATACATGACGACAACATAATCAGCCATGCCCGCAACAACCCCGAGGTCGTGTGTAATAAGCATAATCGAGGATCCGATTTTCTTCTTGAGGTTTTCCAAGAGGTCGAGTATCTGGGCCTGGATTGTGACGTCGAGGGCAGTTGTAGGCTCGTCGGCAATAATCAATTCCGGCTTACATGCGAGTGCTATGGCAATCATGACACGCTGCCTCATACCACCACTGAGCTCGTGCGGGTACATACTGTACACACCCTCTTTGTTGGCGATTCCTACCATCTCCAATAGCTCGAGTGTCCTCTTCTTTACGTCTTCTTCGGACATATCGGGATTATGAAGTGTTATTGCCTCATCAACCTGCTCTCCAATTCTGAAGACGGGGTTGAGAGAAGTCATAGGCTCCTGGAAAATCATACTCATTCTGTTACCGCGTATGGTTTCCATGACGGAGTTGGGGGTATTGACGATGTTGTATGCCGTACCGTCGCCCTTGTTGAATCTGATTTCTCCGCCGACGACCTGTCCCGACGGACGCTGTAAAAGCTGCATGAGAGAAAGCGATGTGACACTTTTTCCGCAGCCCGATTCTCCGACAACACCGACTGTGCTGTTTTTCGGAACTTCGAAAGTAATACCGTCGACAGCCTTAACTGTACCCACTTCACTGAAGAAGAATGTACAGACGTTATCGAACTCGACAACGTTATTCGGGTCCTTCATCTTTGTTGTGTAGAGCTTCGGGTCCTTATTGGCATTGGCTCTCTCGGCCTCAAGCCTCTTTGTTACTCTTCTATTGAACTTTGTAATCCTTCTGGATTCTTTTCCGGAAATGTATGATGAATGATCTGACATGAATTACCTCTTTCCCTTCGGGTCGTATGCGTCTCTGAGTCCGTCACCTACAAAGTTGAACGAAATAACTGTGAAGCTGATAAGTAAACCTACAGGAATCCAGATGTATGCATAGTGCGCCATAGCAGAAGCCGATGAGACACTGTTAATCATGGTACCCCATGTTGCAAGCGGGTGCTTAACTCCGAGTCCCAGGAATGAGAGTGTGGACTCCGTGATGATTGTTCCACCTACCCCCATTGTCGCAATGACGATAAGCTGTGGCATTACATTCGGGATAAGGTGCTTGAAAATCCTGTCCTTGACCTTGATTCCCGTTGCCTCGGCTGCAATCATAAATTCCTGCTCTCTGAAGGAGAGAATCTGGCCTCTGACAAGTCTTGCAACTCCCGCCCATCCCATAATTCCGAGCGCTGCCATCATGATGAAGAGCCTCTTATAAACATCCATACGCATTGCGTCCATGATGGAACCCAGGATGATCATGATAGGTGTTGACGGGAGGCAGTAGAAGATATCGACAAGTCTCATGATGATATTGTCAACCCAGCCGCCGTAGTAGCCCGCAAGTCCCCCGAGAATGACGCCGAGGAAGATTTCAAGTAAAACAACGACAAAACCGACCATGAGAGAAACTCGTCCGCCGTACATGATACGCGCCAGTACATCGAAGCCGTCGCCGTCAGTTCCGAGGATGTGTGCAAGAGAGGGAGACGCAAAGCGGTCGATAACGTACGTTATCTGATAAGCCCAGAGCTCATAGTTCTTGTCTGTCGTGTTGATTCTTATCTCAGTGGGAGTATAGATGAGGTTTCCACTCTCATCGTAGTCGTACATACCGTCTTCCGTCTGCTTGGGGAGGTCCGTCTCGATAGAGTCGAGTCCGTCGCTGATTGCCTCTGCAATATCCTGCTTAGCAGCATAAGGGATGGTATCTTCACCGTTGTTGCGCCTGATAATGAAGAGTGAGAACTCTCCAATTTCATTGTTCTTCTCATCAAATATTCTAACAACGCTGTCGTCATCGTCGCTCTCAAAATGATACTTCACTCCATCTGCCGTGAATCCCTCGTCGGAGTAAACAGCAAGAAGCGCGTTGTTTCTAAATTCGTCGGAAACACTTTTAGAAGCATCATAAAGGTCAATTACGAATGTCGTGAAGACTTTGGCAATATGCGCGCTTCCAACCTTGTAGACAAGGTGGGTTTCCCCTGAGGAGGAGACGAAATACTCGTCGCCGTCGAATGAGAAAATCTGGTTGGGCTCGGCATTCTCCGTCACACTCTCGAAGTCGGAGGACATAGCGGCGTCTGCATATACAAAGCCTCCCACCGTCTTTGTGATAGCGTAGTTCTTTCCGCCGGTTCTAGAGTATTTATATGTAACGCCATCGAGCGTGAACGTGCCACTTGTGCCCTTGAGAGATGAAATAACTGTATTTTCAAGACTGCTATCGAGAGCATCGGAAGAGTATGTAAGCTTACGAGTAATACCATCGTAGGACGCCCAGGTAACTTCACTTGCGCCGAAGGATGCAACGAGGGAGGCACTTCTCTGGGAAAGGGTATATACATTCTCCCCTTCTTCATGAGCCTCGTATGCATTGCCGTCAGGATAGATTTCCGTGTAATCATCCTTTCCCGCACTCTGCATGGCCTTTATCGTCGTAGTCATGTAGCTGTTGGCGGTGGTATCGACCTTGACGGAGGAATCTACTGTGTAGCCTGTGAATGATGTACTTTCCGTAGCAACACCCAGGCGGATATTCACAGTATCATATTTATAGAAAGTCTCCTTCTGACCATACTTATAGAAGAGTGGACCGATGAAGCAGAAGATGAACATGATTACAATTGATATGAATCCGAATACGGCAAGACGATTACGTAAAAAGCGCTTTACAACCTGCCTTGTAGGGGACAAAACCTTTACTCTTGCAACATCGTCGAGTGCCACCTCACTATTCTGAGACTGTGCCTTCGTATTCTTTTTCTTTAAAACATCATTGAGATTATATGAAGCCATCTTTTTCCTCCCCTCAGCTTAGTCTTACACGTGGGTCGACCACAGCATACAACAGGTCGGAAATAAGATTTCCAAGAAGTGTCAGAATTGAAATGAATGCAAGATAGAACATGATGAAGGGAATATCACCCTGAATCATGGAGTTATATGATGCATATCCTATACCTCTTATTCCGAAGAGGGTTTCGGTGATGAGAGCACCGCTGAAGAGCCCCGGGAGTGACCCACCGAGTGTTGTGATAAGCGGAATCAGGGTATTTCTGAATGCGTGTTTGTTGATGACCTTCTTCTCCGGAACACCCTTTGCACGGGCTGTGCGGATGTAGTCGGCATTCAAAACCTCAAGCATGTTCGTACGAGTGTAACGCATAAGACCGCCGATAGCGATAATCGATAGCGTAAGGGCGGGGAGAACAAAGTGCTTTGCGACATCCAAGAACTTTCCCCAGTTAGAAAGCGATTGATAGTTTCTTCCCTGCATACCGGTGAGGTCGAACCAGCCGAGCTTAACAGAGAATATATACTTTAGAAGTGTTGCGAGGAAGAATGTCGGTAGCGATATACTCACCATGGCGAAGACCGTCGTGAAGTAGTCGGAGAAACCGTATTGCTTCTTCGCAGCTAAGATTCCGAGTGGGATTGCAACTGCAATTTCGACAATGAAAGAAATGAGTGAGAGGGCAAAACTGTACCAAATAGTGTTATGAAATTCCTCCGTAACGGGAATTGTCCAGGCCCACGAATCACCCCAGTTACCACTGAGGGCAGTCCCGAGCCAGATGAAATAACCCCTTATAATACCTTTATCCATACCATACTGGGCATTAAGGTCGTTAAGCCATTCCTGGTAGCTCTTTCCTGCTCCCGGGCGGGAAGCAAGTTCACGTGCCTTGGTCTCAAGATAGTTACCCGGCATGTTATACATAAGTGAGTAGACAATGAGCATTACAAAGAAAAGAATTACAACACTGTATAGTAGTCGTTTTACTGTATACTTCAACACTTTCTTATTGTCCTCCTTTTTTCGAGAATCACAACACAAACAATAAGGCCGAAAAATGGCCCAAAAGTCAAAATTTAGATTAACCCATATTCCATACTTGGTCAAATACTTTCAAAAATAACATAAAACAATTTCGCTATATTTTATTTGAGTTTAATAAATTATCGAATGAAATGCCCCCGGAAAACCGAGGGCAAATAATAGAGCGCGATTATCTTACTTTGTAGCAAGAGTCTCAATCTCAGCATACCATCCCCAATATGGAGTCATATCTTTCGGCATTGTGTCGTTGTTGATACGGATTGTGGATGTGACTGTGCATTCTTTTCTCTGGTATGTCGGAAGCTCAACGCCCCAGTCCATGATGATCTCCATAGCTGTCTTGTAAGTAGCCTTCCTGAAGTCTGTGTCAGAAGATGTTCTACCTGCAATGATGAGAGCATCGAGTTCATCATCTACGATCTGGTAGTGGTTGGAGTTTGTATTCTGGCCGTTAGCGTTTCTTGAGTGGTAGACCTGGTACATGTCAGGGTCGACTGTGCTCTGCCAAGCTGCAGCCCAGATTTCAGCTGTATTAGCTTCGAGAGCGTTGTTCCATGTTGTTGTGTTACAGTCGTTGACTGTGAGTG
>CAVJEL010000102.1:0-6922 GCA_963648635.1 Ruminococcus intestinalis | reverse complement strand
TCCGGATAGAGGAGTTTTGCAGAGACAGATGCAACGGCAATTTTTACTGCATCCCCGAAGATGAATGGCACAAAGCCTACGGCAAATGCTTTCTGCCACGTTGTTGCTAGTTTGATTTTAAGCCACGGTAGCCCAATTGCATATACAATTACTTCCATGACAAGGACAACAAAAAGATTGTAGAGAACAGAGTCGTGTTTCTTTTTTGATAATAATGCCCCGACCAGTGCTGCAATTAAAAAGCCGAAGATAAAGCCACCTGTGGGGGATAATAGTGCTGCCGGGCCGCCACCGGATGTGAAGATCGGAAGTCCTATGAGCCCCAGGATAATGTAAAGAAGGACGGAAAACGATGCATTGAGGGGAGGAAGCAGAAGACCCGTCAAAAAGACAAAGAGGGTCTGGAGTGTCATGGCGACCGGGATAAACGGAATTTTGATGAATGTACCTGCAGCAATGAGGGCTGTAAAAAGTGATGTCAAAAGTGTCATAGGGCGAGAATAAAATGCAGTGGAGGGAATGTCAACCACTTTACTAACTGTGGTTTACAAACTATTGTTATTCAATGACTACAAAGTTGATGATATTGAATATGCTGGAAAACAATACAGATGAGTTTCTCAGCGGCGAAAAGATGAGTTCTACTCTTAAGATAAGCCGTACGGCGGTATCGAAAGCGATAAAGTCTCTTAAAGAGAGCGGCTATGAGATTGAGAGCCGGAAGCATTACGGCTATGCCCTCAAAGGTGGGAGGGAAGATATCCTGAATAAGGAGACACTCGAGATAGCGTTCAGGGACAGCGGAATTACTGTCTACTTTTTAGATACCACTGCATCCACGAATAAGGACGCAAAACTTCTTTTATCAAAGGGAGGAAAGACTCCCTACCTTGTGACATGCTCGAGTCAGACAGAAGGGAGGGGAAGACTGGGGCGAAGTTTCTCATCCCCGTGCGGAGGTGTCTATTTCTCCCTTGTGCTTGACGGGAAAGATATAGTCTCTCCCGACATTGTTACGGTATCTGCTGCAGTTGCAATAGCCGAGACTATGGAGGCCCTTACAGGAGTCGAGACATCAATCAAGTGGGTCAACGACATTTATATAAGAGGGAAGAAGGCTGTGGGTATTCTTACAGAGGGTATAATCGACATGGAGGAAGGACGACTCGATAAGGTTGTTATCGGGTGCGGAATAAATCTCAAGACTCCGGAGGCTCAATTTACGCCTGAAGTGAGGGCGATTGCGACATCGTTCTACCCCGATGGAAAGAGCCAAATTACGCGCGCAGAGGTGATAGCCGAAACAGCAAAGAGGATAGTATCCATACAGAAGGAGGACTTTCTTTCCCTTTACAGGAAAAAGTGCTTTGTTATCGGGAAGGATGTCTACGTTGTGAAGGGCGATGAACGCACTCCGGCCTATGCGTACGGCATAGATGACTCCGGGCACCTCCTAGTGCGCTACCCTGACGGTAAGGAGGATGCTCTCTCGAGTGGCGAAATAAGCATAAGGCTCAAAGAGGGTACTTCACTACAGTGAGAGGAAAGAAGTATTATTGATGCGAGGTCAAAATGTTAGCTGAACTAAAAGAAGAATGGAAAAAAAGAATTGAAGATGAATTAAAAAGTTACCTTAACGACGAAAATATTCCGCCCCTCAGTATGGGCGTTCCTCCCAAAAAGGAGATGGGCGACATCGCTTTCCCGATGTTCCCATACTCAAAGAAGGCGGGAAAAGCACCTGTATTGATTGCCCAAGATATTCTAGAGCGCCTCGGCAATAATCATCCCGAGGGGAAGATAATCCTTGCCGGTCCGTACCTCAATGTCCAATTGGACCTCGCGAGCCTCTCGTCTTCCATATTCGACTCCGTCACTCAAAAGGGCGATAAATACGGCATGGGGGACTCTCTTAAGGGCAAGAAGATGATGGTGGAGTTTTCGTGTCCAAACACAAATAAACCACTGCACCTGGGCCATATGCGTAATGATTCTCTTGGCGAGAGTGTCTCTGAACTATTGAAGAGTCAGGGCGCTGAAGTAAAGAAAGTCAACCTCATCAACAACCGCGGTGTCCATATCTGTAAGAGTATGCTTGCATACCTTGTATTCGGTAATGGTGAAACACCCGAGAGCACAGGCGAAAAGGGCGACCATTTTGTCGGACGCTACTATGTGCGTTTTGCACAGTGGGAAAAGGAAACAGAGGAAAAGAAGGCTCAGAACCCTGATATAGTAAATGAAAAGGGCTTCATCGATCCCGACACCGAGGCGCAGAAGATGCTCAAGAAGTGGGAGGATGGAGATCCGGATGTAAGAAAACTCTGGAAGAAGATGAACGACTGGACACTCGCAGGACTCGAGGAGAGCTACCGCAACATGGGAATCAAGTTCGATAAGTACTACTACGAGTCCGAAACATATAAGTACGGTAAGGATGAGGTACTTAAGGGTGTCGAGAAGGGAGTCTTTGTTACTGAGGATGACGGCAGTGTTCAGGTTGACCTAGCTCCGATAGGACTCGATAAGAAGGTCCTCTTACGTCGTGACGGCACAACCCTATACATGACACAGGATATAGGGACGGCTATAAAGCGCCACGAAGACTGGCCGTTTGATTCACTTACATACGTAGTTGCTTCAGAGCAGCAATATCATTTTAAGGTACTTTTCTACTGCCTGTCTCTTCTCGGGTATGACTGGGCGAAGGAGTTACATCACCTTTCATACGGCATGGTGAATCTTCCGGAAGGAAAGATGAAGAGCAGGGAAGGAACTGTCGTCGATGCCGATGATTTACTAGAAGAGCTGACAAAACTCGCCAAAGAGGAAATCATTTCGAAAGAGCGTGAAGATAAGGTTGATGATGTAGATGAGACAAGCCGTAAGATTGCACTCGGGGCACTCAATTATTACCTATTGCAGGTTACTCCTACAAAGGACATGGTCTTCAATCCCAAAGAGTCCATATCTTTCAACGGCAACACAGGGCCCTATCTCCAGTACACGGGGGCACGTATCTCCTCAATACTCCGTAAGTATAGTGAAAAGAAAGAGGAAGTTCCATTCGATGGCTCTCTTCTATCCCTCGAGGATGAGAAGACCCTCATCACGCTCATCGCATCCTTCCCCTCAGTCGTGAAGCGTGCAGCGGATAACTATGATCCGTCGCTTGTTGCAGCATTCCTTTATGAGGCAGCAAAGACATTCAGCCACTACTATCATGATAACCGTATTCTTAATGCAGAGAGCGAGTCTCTTATATGTGCGCGTGTAACATTATGTAAAAACCTCCTTACTGTCATGAAGAACGGCTTTGCTCTCATAGGTGTACCGTTCCTGGAGTCCATGTAGAAGAGTCGCTGTGTAGAAAAGAGAGAAGCTGGACTTAGCGAAAGTGGATAACAAGTCAATGAGGATTCAGTTGTTCGAATATTTCGAATAACTGAATCAGATGGTAACAAATGATTCAAACCACTCCTGGGCTCGCTAAGTGCCTCGTGGATTTACAAGAAGGCATAGCGGGACCACAGGATTCTCGATGCTGTAGTCGCTGTGTGCAATGCCATTGACAACTAATTCTGTCCAGCAGAATTCAAGATATTCAGGGACAGTCTGAATTCAGCGTTATTGCACTTTTAATCAAAATCTGTGACAGCTCTCGCTAGCTCTTCCTTTCTCCTTCTTTTTCCTCTACCATATTCCTGGAGTTGGCAATGAAGATTCTTATAACATCCGACTGGGACGTTAATGCAATAAACGGTGTTGTTACATCGATATTAAATCTGAAAGAAGAGCTCGAGAAAAAGGACCATGAGGTGAGGTTTCTCACGCTTTCGGGTAGCCTACAGAACGAAGAGGATGGCGATACCTACAGACTCGGCTCGATAAGTGCCTCATGGATTTACAAGAAGGCGCGGATACGCATAAGGCGGGGCCATAAGATTCTCGACGACATATATTCGTGGGGGCCGGATATCGTCCATTCGCAATGCGAGTTTTCGTCATTCACCGTTGCACGTACCGTTTCTCAGCACCTCGGAATTCCTCTTGTTCATACATGCCACACCGTCTATGAGGATTACGTGGGTTATGTCCTTCCTTTCTTCAAGAAGGCGGGGGTCCGTACCGTCAGGGAGATATTCCGTTTCTGTTCACGGCGCTGTGGTTGCTTTATCGCGCCGACAAAGAAGGTGGAGTCAATACTGCTCTCTTATCCTGTACTATGCCCTGTGACTGTGATACCTACGGGAATCAAACTCTCCTCCTTCAATAAAAAGATAACAGATGATGAGAAGACGGCAATAAGAGAAAAGCTCGGAGTCGGCGGGAGAAAGATGCTCTTGTTTCTCGGCCGGCTCGCTAAGGAGAAGAATATCTCGGAGCTACTGGAATATGTATCACACCTCAAGAGAGATGACATGTCGTTTGTCATTGTAGGTGACGGGCCGTACAGAAAGGAGCTCGAGAGGGAGGCTGAAGAGAAAGGACTTTCAAAAGAGAAGGTTGTCTTTGCTGGGATGGTGGAGCCTGAGGATGTGTATAGGTACTATCAGACGGCAGATCTATTTATTAACGCATCTCTCAGCGAGACTCAGGGACTAACGTATATCGAAGCACTCTCTTCGTCGCTTCCTCTCCTTGTGCGCTATGACACATGCCTCGAGGGCGTTGTCGACGAGGGCTACAATGGATGGACATACAATAGTGAAGAGGAGTTTGACGAGTACATTGAAACATACTTCTCCAAAGATAGTACTCAAATGCGTGAGAATGCCAGAAAGAAGGCTATGGAGTTCTCGGCGTCTCTTTTTGCCGATAGAATAGAAGCGCTCTACACGGAAGAAATCAGGAAGAAGAAAAATGAATAGAAAGAAGAAAGTCGTTGTTCTTGCGACAGGCGGAACGATAGCCGGAAAAGGTAAGAAGGGGATGGCTACGGGATATGTTCCTGGAGAACTTACAATCGAGAGTATCGCATCCCAGATTGACGGCTTGGGGGATATCGCAGAACTGGAGGAAGTCCAGATAACCAATGTCAACTCCGATGATATTACACACTCCGACTGGCTTGAACTCGCGCGTAGGATAAACCATCTCAGCCAGGACCCACAAATTGACGGCTTTGTTATCACCCATGGAACGGACACAATGGAGGAGACTGCATATTTTCTTCACCTTGTTTGCCACACCGAAAAACCAATTGTCGTGACGGGTGCGATGAGACCCAGCACTGCAACAAGTGCCGATGGTCCGATGAATTTGTATCAAGCGGTATCTGTAGCGGCATCTGAAAAGGCAAGAGGGAAGGGGGTTATGTGTGTTTTCTCCGACAGCATATACGGTGCGCGAGACTTCCAGAAGCTCAGCACTACAAGCGTTACAGCTTTCGGAGGAAGGGACTTCGGTATGATGGGCTACATAATCGACGGCGAAATTCTCTTCTACAATGAATCAACGCGTCCCCACACTCTCTCGTCTCCTTTCTTTGTCGACCACCTGAGTACACTACCCAAAGTCGAGATTGTCTTTTTCTATGTTGATGCCGACCCCGTTATTCTCGAGGAAGCTGCCCGGCGCTCTGACGGCATAATTCTTGTCGGCGCGGGTAACGGCAACTACTCCAATGCCTTCAACGACATAGTCGGCGCTCTCGATATTCCTGTTGTCAGAACAAGCCGTATAGGAAACGGCATAATTGTCCCCGACGAGAAGTTCGATAAGTATGAAAACGTCATCATCGGCGACAACCTTTCCCCGACGAAGGCGAGAATACTACTCCAGCTCGCGTTGACCCACACTACGGAGAGGGAGAAGATTCAGGAGTATTTTTCTACTTTCTAAAGTTCAAGAGCCCCACCTTCGAGCTCTTGAGAAGAAGGGAAACTCCCTCGGTTATTCTCTTCCTCTCGTCCGGTGTGAGGTCCATTGCGCCCTTGAGCATTCCAACTCCCGAGATAAGCCAGTTTTCCCTCATTTCTCTGAGTGTCGAATAGTTGCCTTTTTCCATAACGGAGAACAGGGCATCTACAAAGCCTTCTCTTTCTTCCTTGCTCATATTCTTGAGCCAGGACTTCAGGGTGTAGTCGACAAAGCGTGAGCTGTTGTCTACTTCCTCGAGTACCTCGAACGCCTTTGTCTTTACTTCCCATGAGTAGATATCGTGCTGCCAGAGGCCAGAGCGTGTTGAGTGAACGACCCTGTACTCCTCCTCATGCTCGAGAAGCATCCCGACAACCGATGACTGTGGAACATATGTCGAAATTGATTTCTGTATTCTTTTGAAGCCTTCATTCTTGATGGTTTCTTCGTCAAAACCCGGCCCGTCGAAGTTGTATACGTGCCTTATTCTTCTCTGCGTATCCTCGTTTGCAAAAGCGGAGGCATAGAGTGCGAGGTTTCCGCCCTTGCTGTGACCCCCGACTATGATATCCCCGCGAGTGAGGGCGCTCATATTTTCGAGGTACTCCTTTGCCATTATCTGCCCGGGCAGTGGAATTACAAAGGCCATGTTGAAGTCTTCCTTCCATCCCACTAATGTATTGTCGGTCCCTCGGAAGAAGACAAGAAGGACGCCCGTATCCTTGTCGAGTAGTGTCAGTGCGGAGAACTGGGTCTGGCTTTTCTTCTCAATCCTGTCGGTGTAATCAAGAATCACAAAGTCCTTGAAGCGGATACACTTCTTAAGTGCTTTCATGAAGTCATAGTCGCTCTTCATCAGCGTCTTGTTCTCGATATCATCAAGGGCGAGAATACGCTCAAGTGCACTTTCGAGCTTCATATTCTTTACGCTTCCCTCCAACATTTCAAAGCGCTGGTATGTCAGGCGCGCTAGTATTGCTGCATCTACTTCATTAAGGGGATCCGTTATAGTTTTAAGGTCGCCTCTCCACTCAAGATAATCAATTATGTTGGCCATTTT
>CAVJEL010000101.1:0-7003 GCA_963648635.1 Ruminococcus intestinalis | reverse complement strand
GGGCCATTGACTGTCATAACCTTATCGCCTTCTGCGCCGAGAACAAGGACAGGAGAGACTACCCTATCGAGGTCATCATATATGTCATAGTTGAGGCAACTATTGGCAAGGATTATGAAGCGCTCGTATTCTTCGTCCGTTATTCCTCTGTTGGACTCGAGAAGTACATCTTTGTAAGCGGAAACACCATTTTCAGAGTAGACATCTTCAATAAAGGATAGGAGAAGTCCTTCTTCGTCCTTCTCTTCTGCAAGCTTTATCCAGTTGTTGATGACTCTCTCGAAGGTGTCGTTTGTGCGCGCAAGAGTCGAGGCAACAATAACTCTGTTACATAGCTCGGGGTAGTAAACAGCAAGGGAGAGCGCAATCATTCCCCCTTGTGATATCCCATAGATATCGGCCCCTTCTATTCCCAATGCCTTCATCGCTTTTGCCGTATCGTCAGCAAGGTCTTTGATTGTGTATCCTTCTTTGAGGAATGCGCTTCTGTCAAATAGGTATACAGTATAATCCGTTGTGAAGCGGCTGTAGCTCATAGCTACGGCTTCTCCTAGTCCCATCACGCTGTGTATTGAAAGCCCCGGAAGGACAACAAATGATTTTTCTCCACTTCCGAAGACAAGGTAATTCATTTCATTACCGTCAAACTCTACTGTACATAGTTCATAACTCTTCTCTGCAGTCTTAACTTTAGTGGCACAGCCCGTGAGAAAGAGGCACAGGGCCAATAGGACTATAAGTATTGTTGCAACTTTCGTTTTTGTATTTTTCATCTTGTATTGTCCTCCAGATTGATTGAGTTTTATTACCTTTCGCTTAATTTTTCAACAAAAATAAAAATACTACTTTTCTATTTATCATCTTTTGCTATTATAAACACTAATTTTTTTAATCTTAAAAGGGATGGTAAGGAAAATTGAAGAAAAAACTAACCTTCAGGGAATACGTCTACGTTGCATCCATGCTCTTCGGTCTCTTCTTCGGGGCCGGCAATCTAATCTTTCCAGTCCATATGGGACAGGAAGCTGGACGCGAGTTCGTTACTGCCTCCATCGGTTTCATCGTTACGGGAGTAGGTCTTCCATTAATGGGAGTAGCAGCTCTGGGGATGAGCAGAACAAGCGGGCTCTTTGAGCTCAGTGGCTTTGTAAATAAATTTTTCGCCTACTTCTTTACTTGCGCACTCTACCTCTCGATAGGACCTTTCTTCGCTATCCCGAGATGTGCAACAACATCGTTTACTGTAGGTATCGAGACAATACTACCAGAGGGTTCAAACCTCTCGTTGATTCTTCTTATCTTCTCAACCTTCTTCTTCCTTGCAGCGCTTATGTTCTCGCTGTTCCCGTCGAAAATTCTTACATGGGTGGGTAAGATACTCAATCCGTTCTTCCTACTCTTCCTGTTGATTCTTGTCTCTGTTGCTCTTTTCAATCCTTCAACAAGTGCGGGAAGTGTTGAAGCTGCCGAGAGTTATGCAACAACACCCTTCTTCAAAGGATTTTTGGAAGGCTACAACACAATGGATGCGCTTGCGTCCCTTGCCTTCGGCATAATCGTCGTCAACGTCATAAAGGGCCTCGGTGTCGAAAAGGATACAGATATTGCAAAGAGTACAGTCCTTTCCGGCTTCTTCAGCTGTCTCTTGATGGGAATAATCTACTTTGCAATGGCTAAGGTGGGAGCGGAGAGCAGAGGGCTCTTTGCTGTCTCCGCTAACGGAGGTATAGCGCTAGCAGAGATTGCCGAGCACTACCTTGGCTACGGTGGCTACTATATCCTCGCAATCACAGTAACTCTTGCCTGCCTCAAAACCTCTGTCGGGCTCATTACAAGCTGCGCCGAAACTTTCTCCGGGATGTTCAAGAACGGACCCAAATACAGAACATGGGTCTTTATCTTCACTGCTGTCTCATTCCTTATTTCAAACGTAGGACTGACAACGATAATCCAGATAAGTGTTCCGGTATTGATGTTCCTCTACCCTTATACAATCGTGCTATCCATTCTTGCTATTACGGGACGCTTCTTTAATAACAACAGGGTTGTATACAACACAACTATTGCTTTCACGACAGTGGGCTCACTCTATGACTTCTTATCATCTCTTCCGGGGACTATAAGTTCAAGCGGCATTGTAAAGGCAATCGGGTCAGTTCTACCCTTCTCGTCGCTGGGACTGGGGTGGCTAGTGCCCTCGATTCTGGGAGCAGTCATAGGACTTTGTATTTATTTCTTTAGTGGGAAAAAGAAGGCTAATCAATAAAACCTTCGAACATCTCACCGCGCTCACAGCACTTAAGAAAGATGCCACTCTCGATTCTCTTTTCGGCCTTTTCTTTCAAGAGTGCTGTTTTATTATTGTTTTCAGAGGGGTGGACAAAGTAAATCTGGTCCCCCCTCTTCGAGACTCGGGATGCAAATTCCACTGCCGCTGTATTTGATAGATGTCCGTAGGGACCGCTTATCCTTTTTTTAAGCCAATCCGGATAAGGCCCGGAGATGAGCATATCATCATCGTAGTTTGCTTCGATGAACTTGACTGAGCTCAAAGAGGCGTAACTATATGCTTCGTCGGGGATAATTCCCGTGTCGGTAAGGATGAAGAAGGAAGAGGATGGGAAAGAGATTGAGTAACCGCTGGCCCCCGGAGAGTCGTGAGAGACAGCAAAGGAAGTGACAGCCACGCCACATACATCTATACTCTCCCCCCACTCGAAGTGAATAAGCGCGTCCTTATCAATTTTCTGCTTTATTATCTCGCTTTTACCGTTGTGGTAAGCGGTGGATGATAGGTATACGGGAATACCCATCTTTCTCTGGACTGCTCCTACTCCCTTTACATGGTCGGGATGAAGATGCGTCAGGAATACTGCCTTAACTGATGAGGGGGGAATATCGTGAATCTCGAGCTGAGTCACGAACTTCGTGTATGTTACTCCCAGGTCTACTACAACCGATGTTTCACCGTCATAGAAGACATATGAGTTACCGCAGCTTCCTGTCGAGAGTACACAATAGTGAATCAAAGTGCATTCTCCTTGAGAAAAGCTTCATCAAAACCCAGGGCGACCTTATCCTTGTTTCTGAGTATGGGGTTGAGAAGAAGCTCCTGGTGCTCCTCTACTTCCTCACGCGCATTGTATTCACGCCACTCATAGTCGTTCTTTTTGTAGTAGGCACTGCTCTTATCTATTGCATCATCGGGGTTTCTGAGCGAAGAGAATATAGAGTCGAGTTCTCTTTTCGAGAGCTTGTACTCCTTTGTATTCACCTCCTGGAAGGGAACACGGTGTTCCTTACAGTATCGTACTGCCTTACGGTAATCGTTGTTGTCTTTTCGCCCTATAATCTGAAGCATAGGAAAAAGAATAGCCGTTAGAATAAATTTTGGGAATATCTGGCTTGACCCAGAATAAGGGAAAGAGAGAAGATAACGTAAAAATTATTTGGAGATATATTATATGAAGGAAAGAATCAAATCACTCCTCATGCGCTCCCCTTCGGATGAGAAGGTATGTGCAGAGGGCTGGGTAAGAACAAAGCGCGACAGCAAGAATGTCTGCTTCTTGGATTTAAATGACGGTTCCACACTCAAGGGACTGCAGCTTGTCATCGACAAGGCTTCCTTCAATAATGACAATCTCCTTGACTCGATTTCGACGGGCGCTGCAGTATCTGCAGAGGGGAAAATCGTTCCCTCAATGGGCGGTAACCAAGCTGTCGAAATGAGCGTCGAGAGTCTCACTCTTGTCGGTGCGTGCCCAAACGACTATCCGCTTCAAAAGAAAAGACACACAGTGGAGTTTCTCCGTGAGCAGGCATATCTCAGGCCCAGGACAAACCTTTTCGGGGCTGTAACAAGAGTCAGGAACACAATGGCATATGCTGTCCATCAATTCTTCCAGGAGAACGGCTTTGTATATGTCAACACTCCCCTTATAACGGCATCGGACTGTGAAGGTGCGGGTGAACAGTTCCAGGTAACAACACTCGATTTAGAGAATGTTCCGAAGACTAAGGAAGGAAAGGTTGACTACTCGAAGGATTTCTTCGGGCGCTTAGCTTCTCTTACAGTATCTGGTCAGCTTGAAGGCGAGACTTATGCAATGGCGATGAAGAACATCTATACATTCGGACCGACTTTCCGTGCCGAAGAGTCCAACACCTCACGTCACCTTGCCGAGTTCTGGATGATAGAGCCTGAGATGGCCTTTTGCGATATCGAAGGCGATATGGAGTGTGCAGAAAGCTTCTTGAAATTCATTCTCAAGGCTGTCCTCGAGAAGAACAGCGAAGATATGGCATTCTTCGAGAACTTTGTTCTCAAAGGTCTTATCGAATCTCTTGAAAGCGTCGTCAATTCACCCTTCGAGCACATGACATATACAAAGGCAATCGAGATACTCGAAAAGCACAATGAAAAGTTCGAATTCCCTGTCGAATGGGGCTCAGACATTGCTTCCGAGCACGAAAGATACCTCACTGAGGTGATTGCAAAGAGGCCTGTCATCGTTACCGACTACCCGAAGGAGATTAAGTCCTTCTACATGAAGCAGAACGACGACGGAAAGACAGTAAGGGGTATGGACATCCTTGCCCCAAGGCTCGGCGAGATTATCGGAGGAAGTGAAAGAGAGAGCGACTACGATAAGCTCGAGAGAAGAATGCAGGAACTTGGTATGGATACTTCCTCTTATTGGTGGTACATGAACCTCCGCCGTTACGGCACTGCCCCACACTCAGGTTTCGGACTAGGATTCGAAAGAGCTGTCAGGTATGCAACCGGTGTTGAGAACATCCGTGACGTCATCCCCTACCCAAGAGCAGTCGGAACATGTGAGTATTAACTATGAGGTCCTCTAATCAGGACCTTTTTAATTGGTTTATAACGCTGTCAAAAGCCGATGAGAATGCGTTAATGTCGCGATCTGTCATTCTCTTAGTCTTAAGGCTTTCGAGTCCGCACTCCCTGAGCTCGGTGTTCCAGTTGCGCTCGGAGAGTCTCTCCTTGACGTTTTCCTTTGTGTAAATGTGTCCCCTGTCGTCTATAACTGTGATACCCTTTTCGCATAGCCGGGATGAGAGAGGAACATCGTGTGTAATTGCAAGAGCGGGAGACAAGGCAATCTCGACAATCTTATCATCCGCACTGTCCTGTCCTGACGGCACCACGATATATGAAATGTTGCTCTTTATTTTTCTCAATTCCAGTTTATCGAGCTCGTCCTTCCTCTCCTCTCTTAGGGCATGGGTATGGTTTTCAACTGTCTCTCTCACAAGAGGTATGACCCTGTCGGAGACGAAGACAGCACTTGTTATATACCCGCTTTCCTTGATAAGCCTCTTAAGGACAATACTCAAAAGTTCTCTCGGAAATGAATCGGCATCGACATAGACATTAAACATGCCTTAATTATTCAAAGAATGTACCTTAATTGCTAGTAGATTGAGTTATAATGGATATAATCTTAACAATTGGATAAACTAAGCAATCGGAGGACAATATGGAAATTTCAAATTTACAGAAAGCCCGTTACTCTTATTCCCCCAAGCTCCCATCAATATTGAGAGAGAGCATGGATAAGATTAAGGCTGAAGAAGGTAAGTCAACAACAAGTGCTGCTGACGAAGAGAAGATTAAGGCATTATTTCCCCATACATTCGGACAGAAGGAAATAAGCTTTAGAGCCGGAGAAAGCACAGCAGAGAAGAAAAAGCTCACTGTCGGTGTCATTCTTTCCGGCGGACAGGCTCCCGGCGGACACAACGTCATAAGCGGACTCTATGATGCACTTAAGACAGCGAATAAAGATAACACCCTCATCGGTTTCAAGGGTGGCCCGAGCGGACTTGTCGACAACGACTACTCTGTTTTCAACGATGACTTTATCAACGAATACCGCAACACCGGAGGATTCGATATCATCGGATCGGGTAGAACAAAGCTCGAGACAGAGGAACAGTTTAAGAAGGCAACAGAGGTATGTAAGGAACACGCTATCAACGCCATCGTCATCATCGGAGGTGACGACAGCAACACCAACGCTGCAATTCTTGCCGAGTACTTCCTCGCCCACAATGTTCCTGTACAGGTTATCGGATGCCCGAAGACAATCGACGGAGACCTCAAGAATGAAGACATTGAGACATCCTTCGGTTTCGATACCGCTACAAAGACATTCTCAGAGCTAATCGGGAATATCGAGAGGGATGCAAACTCAGCTAAAAAATACTGGCACTTTATAAAGGTTATGGGAAGAAGCGCATCCCACATCGCACTCGAGTGTGCTCTTGAAACACAGCCCAACGTATGTCTTATAAGCGAGGAAATCGAAAAGAAGAAGATGAGCCTCTCAGAAATTGCATCATACGTTGCAGACAGCGTCAACAAGCGTGCAGACAAGGGCATGAACTACGGAACATGTATAATTCCTGAAGGACTTGTTGAATTCGTACCTGAAGTAAAGGCACTTATCAGCGAAATCAACGATCTACTTGCAAAGAAGGAAAAGGAATTCAATGGCCTTTCTTCGATGGAAGAGAAGACAGCATTCATGAAGAAATACCTCTCCGAGGAATCTTACAAGGTATTTGAAGTACTTCCTACCCAGATTGGCGAGCAGATGATGGCTGACAGAGATCCGCACGGCAACGTACAGGTATCGAAAATCGAAAGCGAAAAGCTCATCTCGTCAATCGTCGAGAAAGAGCTTAGTAAGAGAAAGAAGAACGGCACATACAACGGCAAGTTCAATCCTCTCCATCACTTCTTCGGTTATGAGGGACGCTGTGCATTCCCGTCGAACTTCGATGCCGACTACTGCTACTCTCTCGGCTACAATGCATTCCTGCTTATAGCTAACGGCTGCACAGGTTACTTATCATCAATCAAGAACCTCGCTGCTTCTGCTGAGGAATGGAAGGCCGGTGGTATGCCGATAACAAAGATGATGAACATCGAGCACAGAAACGGTGTCGACAAGCCTGTCATCAAGAAAGC
>CAVJEL010000100.1:0-7010 GCA_963648635.1 Ruminococcus intestinalis | reverse complement strand
CAAAATCCTCCTTCCCGAATACGCGAGGAGCACACCAAGGAGAGAGCTGTTTATTCCAGTCATCCACCTTGAAGGCCATAAGCCTGAAGTCCCGGGGCGAATACTCACGAATTAGCTCGACTTCTCTATCCATCAGAGCTAAATCTCTTTCATCAATCATCTGGACGAGAAGAAGATTGGACTTTTGATTTCCGTACTCATAAATCTCCACAGAAACATCTCCACTTGAAAATAGAACAGATTCTACTCCTCTCAATCGCGTCAACTTGAAAAATCTAATCATCTCATCAGACTTTCCGATGATAACAAAACTACTTGTTTTTCTTGTTCACAGTAAGATAAGCCCACTCGAAGAATGGGGAAAGACGGTCGAAGAGGAAAGCGTTCTCACAGAGTTCCACACCGAGTTCTTCAATTGTCCTCGGTCTGTAGCCGTACTGGCTCATCTCGTCAAAGAATGATGTGTCATCGTCTTCAACAGCCATAGCGCGCAGAAACTTCTTGAGGTCCTTGTTTATATTCTGTACACGCAAGAGGTACTCTTTTGCCTTGTCGAACTGCCGTAATTTGAAGTACAGGACGACTAGGGGCATAAGCATCATGGTATCATCACAGTTTTCATATTTCTTATGAAGCTTGAGACTCTTCTTCTCATCCTCCATTAAAGCATAAAGGTGCATGAGAACATATCTTGCTCCAAGATTGTCGACCTTGTTTAATGCGATGATCTCCTCGCCTTCCTTTATTGCCGCACTCATCATGGAGCAGGAGCAGAATGTATTCATAAGTTCATATTTAACTCGTATGTAAGGTCTTGTTTCGAGAATGCTGTAGAAATTTCCCTTCTCATTTTCAAAGTACCCTTTCTTCTCTAGCCTTTCAGCCTCTCTCTTGAGGAGTTTCTCAAGTTCATCAATCATCTCAACTTTGTTGTCGGCCTTTTCAATCCCGATAAGGTTAAGGCGTGCGTCAACGTGCTCGGGGTCAAGGCTCAAAGCCTTTTTTAGGTAGTCAATCTCCTCTTTCTTTGTTTCTGCTCTTTCGGCCAGAATTACATAATCATCGGCACTCTCAGGACTTTTCTTCTTTCCTGACGAGATGGAAGCATTGTAAGACGACATGAACTCATTCATCAGCCTCCTCATGTCCTCTTCGCTATTTGCTTCACTCTTGTGCTCAATCAAATATTTCTTAAATTCTTTGAAGACGTTCTCAGTTTCAAGCATTTTAAACTCCTTGTCGAATAATTTTATCACATAAATCTTGCCGATTGTACAGTTGAACTATAAAGGAGTGATTATGTCCTCCTAAGGGCACATCACTTTCTCATTCCATAGGACTCCAGTTCAGATATGAAAGCCCGCCTTCTGGGATAGAGATTTCTGTAGTTCGACATAAGAATCTGCTTTGCATTACTCTTTCCCCTCGACTCCTCTACTTCTCCGAGAGCAGCAATGAATGAAGCACACTCCCCGTAGTATTTTCTCTTGTCCGCAGCCATGATTGCATTGACGCGGAGCTCTATCCACTTTTCTATCTCTCCTATCCACTTCTCGAAATCTAAATCATCCGGGGCGACACTATCCTTCCACTTATCAAAACACTCCAGGAAGGCATCATAATCAGAATCGGGAATGTCTATATCTGTCCCGAGAGCGAATCTAGAGGCACTGAAGGACGAGAAACCAAACGCAGACCTTCTCATCGTCTCCATTCCCCTTCCTCCTTTCCCCTCGGAAAGAAGCAGCATCAAAAGTAGTGCAATTCCCTCCTTCATGAAGGTTGAAGACCACCCTATCCCGTTTCCTGCTTTCATGTACTTCTCAATCATTTCATCAAAGCGGGAGGAAAAGAAGAGTATCGCGGCATATGGCTTTTTATCCCAGGAGAATTTTGAGCTGTAATATGATTGGGCAGTGCTCAACATTTTTCCGCTGTATTCCGACCAATTATCAATTGAGAGTCTGACACGGAGGAAATTCACGACACTCGGCGTGCTCATAAATGCTTCCAGCCAGCACTTCTGGGCAATATCGCGTTTTCCTGCGTCCAGTGCATATTTAGCGGTTCGAAGTGAGATTTCACTGCGCTTATCACTATCAACGGGTACCTCGTTCATTGCCTTGAGGCCTATATCGAGCATAACGGATGAAGGAGCATCCTCAAGTCCTGAACGCATTGTACTAAGGTAGAGTTCAGGGTGTGACTGGGCATAGCGGGAAGCAGTGTCGAGTATGGTTTTCGAGTCATCCACCATGTCGATGGCCTCCTCAAGAAGCTTTCCCACTCTCGAGGAAGGCCTTGCTGCCAATGCTTCAATCCAGGACGGAAGAAAGCTCTTCAGGTCAATCTCGTCAGATGCCGACTCGAGAATATCCTCAAGTGTAACGCAGTAACTTTCATAGTTATCCATCACACTCACCATCGCCTCCGCCCTTTTCGCCTCTTCGTTTCCCATATATGTAAGGTACAAAGATTCTCTGAGAAGCGTTTTTGTGTCCACATCCACAAGATGGTGAATAATCAAATCAGTCACACCCATGTATTCGCCATCATAATCACCATAAACAGTAGCCTCAACTTCAGAAAGCCTCAAAACAAGAAGTGCACCCTTTTCGTACTCTTCATGGTCAATGGCTTCATGGACAAGCAAGACCGCCTCGGCTATATCGTCAATGACATCTTCAGGGTCGGAGAAGACAAACTCATCCTCCCAGTCTCCGTCCCAGTCATCCCATTCCTCGTTATACTCGCTGTGTATGACACGATCTCCATCCTTAATTTCGTCAAGGTTTTCCAGAGCCTGGTCGATTTCCTCTTCCAGAGAGACATTAGCCTCCTTACGGGGTTTATCATCTCCTCTATTGGAGGAATAACTTTCAAGAACCGATAAAAATCTCTCTCTTTTGTCTTCAGAAAGTGTTCTTGCTATCTCATGAACGAAGGCCGCGAGCTCATCTTTTTCACAGAGAGATGTGACACTATCAACCTTCTTGAGAAATGTAGGGTAATTCATAATCTTAATTGAGGGAAAATCCCTGCTCTCCTTTAGTCAACTATTCCGAGCATAGAGTCTAAGGCGCATCTGAGACCGGAACATAATGCAGTATAACAGCAAAGTGAGGACGAGTGTGCACTTTTATGCCCTTAAAGAGAAACTATCCTCAGACCATTTTGACATGTAGTAGTCAATATACTTACTCTAAACAACATTAATTGCATCAAATGCTCCATTAAAGGAATAATATCTTTGTAAATATTTAAATCTATCATAAGTTATTGCTGAATAGGGAAAATACCGTCGAAAATCCATTTTAAGGATAGAACTTTTCATTAATTACCATGTACTATTTAGCCATGTCTGACTGGAAAAATCTCTTCACAAATACTTTATTGACACGTGGTAAAGCCCTGTATGATAACGACGGTGTCATACATCTTTCTTCCATCGAAAATATAGACGGCAGCAAAATAGTTGGTGCAACAGTCCTTGATGATCCCGACATATACAACACAGCAGTAACACTCTCAAAAGACAATGACCTTCTAAGAGTCGACTGCACATGCCAGTACCATAAAAAAGCAATATATTGCAAGCATGTTGCAGCACTCCTCTATTCGATATCAAGAGATGACGATGACGTTGATAAAGCCGAAAAAGAGAAAAAAGAAACCGCCAAGAAAAAGAAGTATTCACCTGTTGTTTTCAATGATGACGGGAAACCTCATTTCCTCTCCTTTAAGGACACTCTCAACCTCTATATGCCGACAAGCGAGACTCTCAAGAAGGCTTATAAGATTGTTGAAAACAGAACTCTTTACAATATGAACATCACATCTGTTGAGAGTCAGGAAAGATATATCTCATATTCAATATCAGTCAAGGACGAGAATGACAATAACCGCTCCGTCACCATAAAACTCGGCAGGAATGGAATAATCTCTATCAATTGCGAAAACAGATACGGATGGTATTATTCGCGTGATATAAAGCCCGATCAGCTCTGCAGAAATACAAGTCTGAATGAGGATGGAGTCTATGAACTCTGCGTCCATAAGACAGCAGCTCTCATCTCCCTTTGCAGATTCATCGAAGAAAATAGGGATTATTTAGACTACACAGATAAGAAAGCCGAAAACCTCATCGAAAGCTTTAAAAAGGAAAAGGTAGTTGTCGAGGACAAGAAAACCAGCACAGAAAAATACCCTGTAGATATCGAAACATCAATCGGCACCGATTTCGATAACGGCGGTCTCAAGGCGGAGATAAGAGTATCGGTCGACGGAGGAAAGTTCTACAAAATCAAGGATGTCGTGAAGCTGTTGTCGGCCAGGCGCGAGAAGAGCACCCTCTCACTCAGCACCCTCGCTTCGGTAGATTTCAGCAGGGCGGAACTCACAGAGCGCGCGGAGGCGGCACTCAAGCTTATAGAAGTTGCCGAAAACGACTACAACAGAAACGTCAACAACTATTATACAAAGTACTCATGGAAAAAGAGTGAGATTAGGATATCACGTTTTCTTGACGACTTCTTCAATCTCATGAAGGACTCTGTTGTTCTACATGGAAGCTCCCCTATCCTTGCTTTCAGGGAAACAGAGTCATCGCTAGTTGTCAACATCGAGCCTGTTGTCGACAAAAACGAAGTTGTTGCAGTTGAAGTAACGGGCAGGATAACCGGACGATACAGCGGGAGGGAGTACATCTATTGGTTTGAAAAGGACGAATTCAGAAGGACACCAAAGAGCAGGCTCGGATCTGCACAGTCGCTTATGAATACGGCAGACGACAGCGGAAGGTTTTCCTTCACAGTCGGAAGAAAATACCTCGACAACTTCTATCAAAGAGTAGTTCCCGACCTCAAGAGGCACGGTAGGGTCGAAGATAACGCTGTAGAAATGCTGGGTGGCATTCTGAAGGAAGCTCCGAAGACAACACTCTACATAGATGACGATAACGAACGTATTACATGCCGCGCTGTTATGCAATATGAAGGCAACACCCTCACCGTCTATCCTTCCTATTACTCTACTTTCAACAGAGGGCGCTATCAGAGTTACCTCAACGACATTGCTGAAACTCTTGACTCCTTCTTCAATAAAAGGATGTACGGCCAGGAGAAGTGGCTTGCAGCATCAACGGATGATGAGATATACGATTTTATCCAGAACAAGCTTCCGCTTTTGATGGAAATGGGTGAAGTCAAAGTATCAGACAGAATCAAAAATATGATAGTGAGGAGGATGCCGTCAGTCTCCTCGTTCGTCGAAATCGACGAAAATGACGACAGCGTGCTCAATTTCACCCTCGATATGAAGGGAATGACGGTAGAAGAGCTAGTCGAAATACTCAAGTCATACAAGAACAAGAAGAAGTTCCACAGGCTGAAAAACGGCGACTTCATATCTCTCGAGGACACATCCCTCGACGCCCTTTGCGATATCTTCCTCTCGTCTGGTCTATCGATAAAGGACTTTACAGACGGTAAGATGCACCTTCCTCTCTACCGCGCACTCTATCTCGACCAGATACTCAAGGAGCAGAACGATGTCTCATATGAAGGCGGGCAGAGGCTGAGGAGGCTCATCAAGGAGTTCAAGACAATAGAAGAGTCGGACTATGAAGTTCCCTCCTCCCTCAACGAGACGATGCGAAGCTATCAGAAGGACGGCTACAGATGGATGAGAGTCCTCTTCGACCATGGCTTCGGCGGCATCCTCGCGGACGATATGGGACTGGGGAAAACACTCCAGGCACTGTCACTACTTCTTGCCCTCAAGGAGGAGAAAAAGAGCGTCAACACACTCATAGTCTCGCCGGCATCTCTTGTATACAACTGGAAGGCGGAAGTCGGGAAATTTACGCCCTCTCTCAATGCCGTTACGGTAACGGGAACAACAAAGGAGAGAGAGGATATTATAAAGAATCGTGCTAACTATGATATTCTCATCACATCCTATGACCTTCTCAAGCGTGATATAGCCCTATATAGCGATGCAAAATTCACACTCGAGATAATCGACGAGGCGCAGTTCATAAAGAACCATAACACCGCTGCAGCAAAGGCTGTAAGGGCAGTTAAGGCATCGCACCGCCTTGCTCTGACGGGAACACCGATTGAAAACAGGCTCTCAGAGCTCTGGTCAATCTTCGAATACCTTATGCCGGGATTCCTCTTCAGTCAGGAATCATTCAAGAAGCTATTATCAACCCCGATTGAGAAGAACGGGGACAAGGATGCAGCAGCAAGGCTTAAGAAACTTACGGGCCCGTTTATCCTGAGGAGGCTAAAAACCGATGTACTCAAGGACCTCCCGGAGAAAACAGAGGAGACAAGAGTCACACCGCTCGAGGGAGAACAGCTCAAACTTTATACAGCTGAAGTTGCAAAGGCCAAGGGAATGCTCAAGGGAAGCGAAAACTACAACGAAAAGAAGATTGAGATTCTTGCTGAGCTCATGAGAATACGCGAGATATGCTGCGACCCGTCACTTGTATTTGCAGACTACAAGGGAGAGTCGGCAAAGCGTGAAGCGGTTATGGATTTAATAACTTCAGCTATCGACGGTGGCCACAGGATACTCCTCTTCTCGCAATTTACTTCGATGTTAGAGTTACTCGAAAAAGACCTTGAAGAGAGAGGAATCGAATACTACAAGATTACAGGTGAAACGGGAAAAGCGAAGAGACTTGAACTTGTGGATTCATTCAACAACGGCTCCGTCCCAATCTTCTTAATATCACTAAAGGCAGGTGGAACCGGCCTTAATCTCACTGCAGCGGACATCGTAATACACTACGACCCGTGGTGGAACACGGCTGTTCAGAACCAGGCAACAGATAGAGCACACAGAATAGGACAGACTAAACGTGTCACCGTCTACCGCATGATTGCCGAGAATACGATAGAAGAGAAGATAATGAAGCTCCAGGAGACAAAGAAGAACCTTGCCGACGAGATTGTTTCAAGCGACAACATATCGCTCTCGACGCTCTCGAAGGATGACCT
>CAVJEL010000099.1:0-7151 GCA_963648635.1 Ruminococcus intestinalis | reverse complement strand
CGCTCCTTAAAGGAAGTGGACCCGAGGCTCGATGTGATATCATTTGACGGCGGGGTCTATTCAAACGGTGTTACAGTTATATATAAGGATAAGACAGTTCTCGACGTTTCGCTTTCCGAGAAAGAGAAGAAATATCTATTTGATTACGCCGAGAGCAAAGGTTTTTTATATATGCTCCAGACCGACGGCGGTACATATATGACAGAGGAGTGCAAGGATTTCTTCGTCGAGAGTATGAAGAGGTATATCGGTCGCGTAATTGATGTTCCGAATGTCGTTGTCTACAACCCAAAAGAGAAAATTACTCTTCCTCCGGTAAGGAAGTTTCTATTCCTTTCTCCCTCTCATAGGATGGATGAAGCAAGAAGGGACCTCAGAAGGGAGTATCAGGTGATTGACAACACAGTCTCTCTTCCCCAGTCCGACATGGCGGAAATATGCCTTAAGGGATACACAAAGGCAACGGGAATAAAAGCGATGATAAAAGCAATCGGTGATGACTACTCGTCATCTGTTGCAATCGGAGACGGCGCAAACGACAAGGAAATGCTCTCGGAGGCTGCATTCGGGATAGCAATGGGTAATGCACCCGTTGATGTTAAAGAAAAAGCCGACTGGGTCACGTCTTGTGTGGATGAGGACGGCATGAAGAGGGCAATCGATTTCGCCCTTAAGAGGCTATAGGAAAGCTGCCATGTATTGGGGGAGTGTTATCTTCTCCTCGGCTATCCCAAGATTGCCGTCAATCAACTTATATGCATAGGGAGGTTTGAACTCCTTTATGAAGGCGTTCAATGATTCTGTCGACCCGCGCTTTGACTTAACCTCTACTGGAATTACCGCACCGTCTTTTTCATAGATGAACTCAATCTCTTCTGTATTGTCCTTCTTCTTGAAATAGTAGAGAGTAAAACCTCGTTTATTGAGTATGTCGAAGATTAGATTTTCAAAGATGCCGCCTTTTGCATGGCCTTTCAAAGTACCCAGTAGAAGAGCTTTCTGCGTTTCGAACCCATAGAGGTATGTGCATAGTCCTATATCTGTCGTATAGACCTTGAATGAGTCGTCCATTTCATAGGCTTTTAACGGCATTTCAGGAATAGAGACATTCTTTATAAGTGATATAAGCCCCGCATCCAAGAGCCAGGAGAGAGCAGAAGTGTACTTTCTAGCACTGCCATTCTTATCGACGGTTTTGTACTTGAATTTGGTATATTCCTTTGCTAATTGCCTGGGAATTGACATATAAAGGGCTTTGATTTTCGGCTTATCAGAGTTGTTTGCATAGTGCTCGATATCATCTTCATAGGACTTGAATATCTTTTCCTGCGTTTTATAAACATCCTGGAAATTGTTGCTCCTAAGATAAGTATTGACTACATCCGGCATGCCACCTACAACCATGTATTCTCTCAGATACTTCATGTATCTTTCATTTATCTCGTCCTTGCCGTTGGAAGGAACTTTCTCTTTTCTTTCAAAATATCCTCTAAGGGAGCTTACTGCCTCTTCCGTTACCCCGTTTGCCCAGAGAAACTCTTCAAAGTCGAGGCTGTACATCATTATCTCCCTTTCGTAGCCGACAGGTATCGACATCTCCTTTTCGTCTTCGCTTTCACCCTTTCTTCGATTGTAGTGGATGCCTAAAAGAGAGCCTGAAGCAATTACATCGTATCTATTGTCTAGGGCCAGGAACTTCAGCGCAGTTCTTGCTCTTGGACAGTCCTGGATTTCATCTATGAAAATCAAAGTGTCATTCTCGATGAGTTTTGTGTTCGGGACATAAAGTGAAATTCGCTTGTATATCTCCTCGGGCTCGAGGGAGCTTGAAAATATGTTTTTCTGCTCGCTTGATTTTATGAAATTCAGATAAATGTATTTCTTGTAATTATCTAGTCCGAATTTTTCAATTATGAAGGTCTTGCCGACTTGCCTTGCACCGTTGACAAGAAGGCATTCATTTTTCTTGCTTCTTTTCCACTCGAGAAGAGTATCATAAATCTTGCGCTTTAACATATTTCTTACCCTGTACTGTAGTTAAGATACAATAATGCAAGTAATTTGACAATGAAATTATAGAAAAGTGCAACGAATTTGACGATACATAAAGTAAAAAGTGCAACGAATTCGACAATATATTAGACAAAAAGTGCAATGAATCCGACGATGTTGCTAAATGTTTGTTAAATTTTGTAAAAATGTATGTTTTTGCACTTGTCGGCATTCAATACCTACATTATTTTGAATATGTACGAATGTATAATTTTGAATAGTCGAGGGTATTTATGGAAGAGAAGAGAAAGAAGGCAGAGTACCGCAGTTCAATTAGAAGCAAGCAGATGATAAAGGAAGCGCTACTCTCATTGATGATTGAGAAGCCGTTCGAGAAGATCAGCATTACAGATATCGTGAAGAGGGCAGACATAAATAGAGGAACGTTCTATGCCCATTATGCCAATACATCTGAAGTATTGAAAAGCATTTCGATAACAGCTGTCGATGAGCTCGCGGCAGTCGTGAAGAACGGCTATGACTCTACACAGGTTTTCGATTCTCCTGAAATCCTTCTTACTGCCGTAACTAAGTTCCTCTCCTCCGACCCGTCATTTTATGCTAAGCTTTTAAAGACCGACAGATTCTACGACATCCTCGACGACGTAAGGCAGAAGGCAATAAACCGTGTAATTGCAGACCTTGGGGACAGAATAACCCAGGAAACGAAGATTCCACTTATCATCGTACTCGACTATGCGATAAGCGGTATTACGACACTATATGAAGATATACTCCTCGAAAAAATTCCGGTAACACTTGATGACTCGGTGGAGTACATAGCTCGAACACTCCGCCCGCAGCGTATAGCTTTATTGGAAGCTCTTCAGCAGATACAGAAATAGCCGGGGCAGAATAAATTCATAAGTATGATAGGAACACAGCAGGAAAGGAAACTCTCCGACTGAGGATAGCCCTGTCTGCGCTCCGTGTATTGAGTCCGGCCGTATCTTATTCTGTCCAGGAATGCCTTGTATTGATAGTTATTAGGCTCTTTTTTGATTGCCTCTGCTATGTCGGAAGTAGCGCCGGCAGTATCTCCGGAGTAGCACTTTGCAACGCTTGAGTAGTAATACCATCTGCCGTTTCTATCGCCAACTGGGACTGTTGAAAGCACATGGAGTGCCTCCTTGAAACGGCGTGCGTTGATATATGATGCGGCGGCTTTCATCTCATTGCTCTCTTCTTCTCTTGAATAGTTGCTGCTGCTGTTATATGAATAGAAATTGGAGTAGGCACTTTCTCCGGATCTTGACGAACCGTAGTCCTTATGGTTGATGATTGCGTCGTATGCAGCGTTTATCTCCTGCATCTTTTTGGCAGCATCCGGGTCGGATCCGCATACATCAGGATGATATTTCTTAGCGAGGGTCTTATAAGCCTTCTTGACCTCCTCCTCGCTTGCCGTACTCGATAAACCTAATACTGAATAGGGGTCACTCATATCTATTTATTCTCTTTTTCGTCTTTCTTGAATTTTGTCCACATCCCCGAGTAGAGTATGTTATTCATTATAGAGGTATACTCGTCAAGGGGAAGCTTATTATAGCTTTCAGCTGCGCTTGATGCATAGCCGATGAGCGCCTCGTTTATCGTTTCATAGGACTCGTCATCGCCGAGCGGGTTGAAAGTGTTGTTTTTTTCGTCCTTCTTTCTGTCGTCCCAGGCATCGAGTACATATATGAACTTTCCGAGATTGCATCCGGTAAGGAAAAGTTCTTCTTTGAAGAAGGAATTTTCGTCATAAACGAATATCTCGCCGAGTAAGCGCCCGAAATAGAAGGCGAGTTTCTCTTTGTCCTTCACATTCTTCTTTTCATACTCATTTATAAGAGCAAGGTTTTCCTTTATTGCCTTCGTCTGCCTGGGGTATTTTTTCTCAAGTCCTCTTATGAAGGGCTCGAGGCTCTTTTTCCTTCCTTCTCCCTTTCCTTCGTCGTTTATCGAGTCGATAAGAGAGTAGTATGAAAGTAGAATCTGCATGTCGGATGTGTAATCCATAGCATTGAGGGTGAAGAAAGAGTGGCTTTTTAGGGGATGCACTATACAGCGCTCTTTACCGTACTTCCTTTCGTCACCGTTTAAATCGCCGAGTAGGAGTGAGAGAAATGTCATGTCATAGGAGAGGACCATTCCGCCGGGGCGTCCGAACTTCTCGCGGAGGATATGACAGAGGCCGCAATATGCCTCTTTATATACCTTCTTGTCCTCTTTATCTGCTTTGGATGAAAGAACGATATAGCCGAACATACTCAGCTCTTCCTGATGAATTCGTGTGCGCAGTTAGGACACTTGATTCTAATCTTCCCCTTCCCGCGGGGCACTCTCAGCTCCTTACGACACTTTGGACAGAAGAAATAGGCGTATACCTTCTCGTCTTCCTTTCTCTTTGCCTTTTTTGCTTTCTCCTCTTCTTTTCTTCTCTTTTTATCTTCGGCGGAAGTTGAAGAGAAAAAGGCGACGAACTTGTCGTTCTCGCTGCGTCTTCTTCCAATCTGGGCGGAGAAGGCACGATATAAAGCCCAGAGGATGAGGGCCACACCGATTGCAATAAATGCGATACGCAGATAAAAAAGTGTAAAACATGGATAGGCGAGGATGAGAAGTACTCCCGACACTATGAGCGTGACAGAGAGTTCATCGGCCCCGTAATATCTCGAAAACTGACCACGATTATTATACATAGATAAAAGATAACCATCTATTTCCTTTTTTCCAACACTTCAAGGTGTTGTTTTTGTGGAGAGATTATTGACTCAAAGCAAAATGAGAATTATTCTCACTTTCTATGGAATATTCTACCCGTTCAAAGAAGAGGATTCTTGAGTTTTTCTCCTCTTCTCCACAGTCATCATTCACGCTCTCTAATATCATTTCATCCTGTGATGATATACCGAAAAGCAGCGTATACCGCATTGTCGAATCCCTTGAGAGGGACGGGGAACTACGGGTCGTCGGGGTTTCTGATAAGAGGGAAAGGCTTTATCAGATATCGAACAGGATGAGCTGCCCCAACCATATGCACATAAGGTGTATTGAGTGTGGAAAGACGCTTCACATTGATGAGAAGACAAGCGAAGACATTGAAGCTCTATTAGAGGAGAAGTACGGTTACAGTGACTGTTTCTCGACGGTATTCAGGGGTAAATGCAGTGAATGCAGGAGGAAGGAAAAGTAATGGCATTATTCATAACATTTGGTCTCAGCCTTCTCTTTCTTATCGGGGTGATGCTGGGCTCAGTAACTAAAGGAAGTGAAAAGATTGAATTGGCCTCGGTTGCCCTTGCATTCGGCTCGATGTTCTCTGTCGCCGCTTTCGATATTATCCCCGAGCTCCTAGAAGGAATCGGGAGCGGTGAGATTATGTGGTGGAAGGCACTTCTCTTTGTCTTTGTCGGTTTTCTTTCACTTCTTATTCTTGACAGGTTTGTTCCCGAGCATGAGGGAAGTGAGAAGTCGAGGGACGGAAACCTTGTGCATATAGGTGTTATGGCAACTCTTGCAATTGCCATCCACAACACAGTTGAGGGAATGAGCGTCTATTCAATTGCGTCCACAAGTATTAAAAGCGGGGCGCTTCTTGCTCTAGGCGTTGCCCTTCACAATATTCCGATGGGAATGCTTGTCTATTCGACTACAAAAAGCGAAGGAAGAGGAAAAAGGTGGGTGACAATCCTTATCGCGTCCTTCTCGACACTTCTCGGTGGCGCGTTGATGATGGCCCTTGAGAGCACGCTCAGCCTATCTGTCGTGGAGGCCCTGTCGTCCATTGCGCTCGGCATGGTGCTTTATATACTCATTTTCGAGCTTTTATCAGATATTCTCCATTCTGAAAACAAGCTTATTTCGCTTTTATGGGTCATAGCCGGCTTTGCTATCTCATATATAGGCGCTTTATTTGGCTAAAATACTTGACGAGATAAAACGGTAGTGGAAAAAATATATCATTTCTTCATAGGGGTGCTTTATGCCTGAGTTTGTTGTTACCAATTTTATGCAGCTGGAATTTGTATTGAGGATACTTCTTTCGTCAGTCTGTGGAATGTTCATAGGCTGGGAGAGGGAGAGACGTCTCAAGAGCGCAGGACTCAGAACCCACATGCTCGTTGCACTTGCCTCATCGCTGATGATGGTAATCAGCAAGTATTCCTTTATGGATATTGTCTATCTCTCATCAGTTCAAGTTGATGTTTCCCGTGTTGCTGCAGGGGTAGTCCAGGCAATAGGATTCTTGGGTGCAGGTGTTATCTTTGTCAGAAAGGACAACATAGTGGGTGTTACGACTGCTGCAGGATTGTGGGCGACAGTCGGAATCGGGCTCACAATTGGAAGCGGTCTCTATGTCCTCGGTATAGCATGTACGGCCCTCATAATCCTTATTCAGCTCATCGTGCACCGCGGCGAGCATAAGTCGTTCAACAGCAACAACGGCTCTGTCGAGATCAACCTTACTAAATATAATCTCACGCTTGAAGAAGCCAAGGAGAAGATTGAGCAATTCGGACTCCTCTTGAAGAATGTAACAATAGCAAAGAACGATAAGGACGAGGTAGTACTCACCGCATCCATAATCTCCGTGAACTCGAACAGTTCTTCCGAAGTTATTAAAAATCTACAGTCTCTCGGCTTTATCGACACCATTGAAATCTACTCACTCGACTGAGTTAAAAATAAGAGGCTACAGTAAAGTAGCCTCAAATCTCCTAATAATGAATCTCAATCCCTGTATTCTATTGTAGGTCATAAAAACAAAAATGCAACAAAAAAAAGGACAGGATGGCAAAATACAACAAAATGCAACGCATTGACACTCAAAATGCAACAGAAAACGGAAAAAATGCACGAAAAACTGCAAATTAATCGTTGTTTTTATCCTTTATAACCCAATGACCGCTGTAAACCTCGTTCAACCTTGAGTGCCAAATTGGTTTTCTTGGGTGCCAGAATTGCCTTCTTAGGTGCCAGAATAGGCTCCTTGAGTGCCACCTTGGGTGCCAAACTGGCTGTTGGAAGACTCATAGTTAAGGTTTGGCATTATTACAAAAAAGCTGGCTCTGTCAGAACGGAATACCGGCCTTTTGCTTTCTGTATAATTGATT
>CAVJEL010000098.1:0-7197 GCA_963648635.1 Ruminococcus intestinalis | reverse complement strand
AAAAATGAAACATCAATGAATATAGGAAACTATGTTGAAAGATTGCATCTCAAGCAATGTTATTGTAAAAAAACAATAAGATGATTGCATTTTAAACAATAAAGATTGTAATTAAAGCAATAATCTGTGTTAATTTAGTTATACAGTAGTCAATACAATGGAGAAGGGCTAAATGTACAGTGTTTTCGATATTGCCGAATATGTCATTAAAAGATGTAATGAACAGGGGAAAAGTATAAGCAATCTGAAACTGCAGAAGATTCTGTATTTTATACAGGCTGAATTTCTTGTTCGTACAGGCGAACCTATTTTTGAAGAACCAATCGAAGCCTGGGATTTTGGGCCTGTTGTATCTTGCGTTTATAGAAAGTATAGAGTCTTTGGCGGTGCAAATATTCCTTATTATGATGATGGAAGGGGATTTCCTTTTGAATCTTCAGCTAAAAGTGTGCTGGATGAAATTATCGACAGTTGTGCAGACTTGTCAGCTTCCAAACTTGTTGAGATGACTCATAAACAGGCTCCATGGAAGGATGCATATGTACCATTGGTGAGTAATATAATTTCCACTGATAGTATTAAAAATTACTTTAATGGAGTAATGCATGATGACTGAAAACATCAAAAATAATGTAGTTACTTCATCTGAGGACGGAACTTCATCTGATATTCTATTTATGAAGAGAATGGAAGCAGAGATGAGTAAATTCGTTGAAACTCTATCTGTTTCCTCTGTGAGGTTTGATGAGAAAGTGGCGTTTGAAGAGCTTAGGTGTTATTTGAGGTCTTACGGGAAGATAATGTATGTACCAATCAGCAATGCAATCTATTCAGCTTATAAGCGTCAAGATGATAAAGATTTAATTGGATCAATAATTACGAATATCGAGAAATTGGCAAGGTATATAGAATCTTCTGGTTTTTCAGATTCAAACGATGCTGAAAAGACAGTACTAAAAAATTCTGTTGTAAAATTGTGGGATCATGTTAATCTCGCATCACAGCAGTATTTGAATTTAAAACAAACAGATGAAGAATATGACAAAAAGTTTGATGTTAATTTCAAGAACAGCTTTGATTTGTATAAAATAGAATTGACTAAGGAAGTGAATAGTCAGCTCTTGACGCTTGTCAGTATATTCACAGCTCTGGCTTTTCTTGTTTTCGGCTCAATCAGCTCACTTGATAATATCTTCTCTGTATCCGGAGTTCCTATTCTAAAGGTTATGCTCACCGGGATTATCTGGGGGCTATGCGTGTTGAACCTAGTTTTTATTTTCCTGTACTGTGTGTCAAAGATGACGCACCTCAAGATTATGACGAGTGCTAATGACAATGAGTCGGTCTTCAAGCGATATCCACTTGTGTGCTGGGTGAACTTCCTGCTCCTTTCGCTTCTTGTTATTTGTTCTTGGTTTTACTTCTTGCAGTCCAATGGGATTGATTCATGGAGTTCATTGGCAACAAATGGAATAGAAGTGTGTTGGTTATTGCTTGGAAGTATCGGCCTCTTTGTTCTCATTGTTTTAGGCTTTGGTTTTCTCTTGTTTAAGTTGACGGGTTTGGGGGGCAAAGAAGGCGAGTATAAGTTTTCATGGAAGTGTTTTATTACAATAATTTTATGCTGGGTGTTTTATTTGCATTCAAAACAGGCCTTTGAAAGGAGGCGATTCTGTGGGAGTCTATATTAATCCGGGCAATAGTGCTTTTGCCGAGATCAATGATGAAGATTATGTTGATAAGACCATGTTGATTGACAAAATCAATCAAAGCATCGGAAAGGCCAACAAGCTTACCTGTGTTAGTAGGCCGCGTAGGTTTGGAAAATCATATGCGGCAAGAATGCTGACAGCCTATTACGATTGTTCGTGTGATTCGCATGAACTGTTTGATGATAAGCTAATCGCTTCGACGAAAGACTACAAGAAGCATCTGAACAAGTACAATGTAATTTACCTGGAGATTACGAGTTTTATATCAGAGGCAAGACGGGAAGGTGGCTCACTCAGAGATGTTCCCAGAATGATTGTTCGGGCACTATCTGACGAATTAGATGCGTTGAGTATGTCCTCTGCGCCCCAGAAGGAATTGAAGGAAAAGCTGACGGCTATTTCGGAGAGTCAAGGGGGAAAGAAATTTATCTTCATTATTGATGAGTGGGATGCTGTTATTCGGGAGGCGAAGGATGATCCCATAGCGCAGGAGGCGTTCCTGGGACTTCTGAGGGAATGGTTTAAGAACGGAACGTTTACGCCCAAAGTTGTGGCAGCATCTTATATGACTGGAATTCTTCCTATTAAAAAGGATGGGTCACAGTCTGCCATATCAGATTTTGATGAGTACACGATGGTCAAACCTCTTCGATTTGCTGAATTTGTCGGGTTTACGGAGGAGGAGGTTAAGGCTTTGTGCCACAAACACAACGCTGACTATGACACAATGAAGCTCTGGTATGACGGGTATGACTTCAAAGGGGTAGGGGCTGTATACAATCCCAATTCCGTAATGAAGGCGATTCGTAATGAGGACTTCGATTCTTATTGGACGGAAACGTCCGCAGCAGAGGGACTCCTTGATTATATCAGCAGAGACTATAACGGACTCGCCAAGACCATTGCGGAGCTCGTAGGCGGCGTGGATGTAAAAGTCGATACGACTGGATTTGCAAATGACCTAATTACGTTCAAGGGAAAAGACGATGTTCTGACGTTGATGATTCACTTGGGCTATCTTGCATACGACTATGAAAAAGGTGTTGCCAGGATTCCCAACGAAGAAATCAAGCGCGAGTTTCAGCGTTCCATCCATGAGGTCAGGCACGATGCGACACTGAAGCGGCTCAGAGAGAGCGAAGCACTTTTTGCGGCAACGATTCAGAAGGATGAAAAAAAAGTCGCCGAGCAGATTGAAAAGGTCCATTTAGAAGAAACGGTCGCCCTCCATTACAATAAGGAGGACAGTCTTCGCTCTGTTATCAAGCTGGCGTATTACACATACCGCGATCACTATCTTCAATTTGAAGAGCTTCCGGCAGGAGATGGTTATGCAGATGTTGTGTATATTCCCCTACCTGATTCCGACTGGCCGGCACTAGTGATTGAACTGAAATGGAACAAGTCGGCAGAAGGCGCAATTGACCAGATTATGAAAAGAAGATATCCGGATGTCCTGAAAAACATTAATCGCACTATACTTCTTGTCGGCATTACTTACGATAAGGATGCCGGAGTAGGAAAGCGGAAACACAGCTGCAAGATAGTTGAATATAAAGAATAGAAAATCCAGTCATCAGCATCTGTTGTAATGGAACGCGAAAAGTGAAAACTCCGTGGTCCATTGAGAATCCTGTGTCCCTAAAAGGTGGGGGATGGTTATGATGCTAGACATCCATTTGTGTCATTTTGAGAATATGGGGTGTTTCCTGTTTTCTTTCCTGACGCTAACGAATACATGGAACGCAGTATTCTCATACAGAAATGGTATGAACGCATGAGAGGAGTTGCTCCCAAGTATATCAATACGCTACTCTCTATAATTTGAGATGGTTATGTAGAGGAATGGACGATTCAGAATCCCTGATGAAAGCAAAGAAAAGGATCAAGTCTCTCGGAAGCTCTATCTCACTCAACTGGGATCAGCTGAGCTCTTCGAACCTCTTCACGGAGTGTGCTTATGCGTGCTAAATGGCCGAAGTCAACAAAACGAGTAATAAGCCTAAAATTTTGACCCACTTATCATAAAGTCCATCAAATTGATATGCTTGATGCCGTTGCGCTTTTGCAGCATATAATCGGTGGTAGCCACGTACTTTGCATAATTATCCCTTATGCTTTCAAGTGGTCTATACTCTCTATTTTCTGTATCTTCGCTCTGCATGATCGTGTATGCCACCTGAACGTAAGAATAATCGTTTTCTATGCTTCGTAAGATAAAATCGCATTCGAGTTTTCCAATTCTTCCAATACTGACTGAATAATCAAAGCTTCGAGTATAGATATAAACAATATTTTCCAGAACGGGACCAAAATTAATTCTGTTGTCTGTATTTTGTGCAAAGTAAAAGCTCAGATCAGCAAGATAATATTTCTTTTCACCGGCAAGTGCTTTCTTTGACTTCATGTCGAATCGATTACACTCATACAATATTTTCGCATCAACCAAAGCCGTAATATACTTATGAACTGTCGCTCTTGTAATCTTACTTCCATTTTTCTCAAGCGCTTCAGTTAAACTTTTGATACTCGTGGTAGCACCGAAATTATTAATCACATAATTTCTTACCACCTCAAACGATGCTTTGTCCTTGATTTTGACTCTACGTCTGATATCCTTTTCAAAAATTTCGTTAACAACTCCGGCAACATAGGTTCGTTTTGCGGCAAGGTCATCTATCAGTATTGTTCTTGGAAATCCGCCTTCGAGAATGTAATGATTCAATTCCACGCCCAAATTTGAATCGACCTGCTTGCCGTAAAAGCTTTTAATTTGCTCATATTCCTCAAAGCTAAGTGTGAATAATTCAAATTCAAGATATCTCCCAGTCAGTTTCGTTATAAGTTCCCCACTCAGCAAATATGAGTTTGAACCTGTGATGAAAATCGAGAATCCCCCATCGGAACGGAAACCATTTATAACTTCTTCGAAATCTGTGACATTCTGAACTTCATCGATAAAAAGATACCGAAGTCCGGTATTCTTTATTTTTGACTCAATAAGTGTTTCAAGCTGATCCGACGTCTTAATCTTGCGATTTTCACGCTTATCGAGGTCCAAATAGATAATATTGTCATCATCCACCCCATTTTGCCTTATCTCATCAGCAATCATTTCCATAAGGCTGGACTTTCCGCAACGCCTCACACCGGTTATGACTTTAATAATATCATCAGCATGGTAAAAAGGTCTTATCTTCTCCAAATACTTCTCTCGTTTAAAAAGCATAACAAAAATCATCTCCTTCACTATCTGATAACATTATTATACCCTAGAAGCCAAGAAAAACCAAGTTATCGCGTCATATTTTGCAATTTCTACGTTTTGTGTTTTGATAACTGCCTTTTCCGTATTCTGCAATTCGAGTCAGCGCGTCACCAATGCCCTACGCCTCCACCGCGTGCGGCTTTCTGTCGCGGGACACAAAAAGTGAGAATCCGTGTCCCTAGTTGATTTGAACTGCCCTGAGAGGAGCTGTGGATCATCAAGAGATGGACAGATATGGGAATGAGAGGTTCCTATTTGTATCATTTTGACCAAGAAAGGAGAGTTTTACCTTTCTAACTTGTCGCTGAGATGTAAGTGGAACTTAGAAGTCTCAGAAACTTTCCTATTGTATAGGGTGTCGAGGCACAGAAGTCTCAACCCGGGTGTCCTACGACATTTGCATCATATTTACAGAGCTGGCGAATTATGTGAGTTCCGCAAAACTACTCAAAATGTATCTCTTCCTGACTGGAGGCATATATATCCAATTGGTTTTTCACCTCTATCCTGTTAACAATCCAGCCACGCAGGGTACAAGCTTTAATGAAATCCTCTATTCTGTTAATGCCGTTTACTTCCTTCAAAGTAACGACAACACCGAAATTAAGTGGAGAGCTCATAAGGGTACTAAGTCTTTCCTTGGATGTTATGGAAATCCCCCACAAATGGTCACCATATGATTTCAAAGGTTTATTGCTGCTCTTGATTACCCGGGATATGAACTTTGTGTTGTCCCATTTGCGGAATTCCCTTCTTGAATTTCTCTCATCCACCCTGCTATCAGCATCATCCTGTATGTTTTTATTGAGATCCTCGATTTTTCCGTCAGCCTTAATTCTGCCGAATCTCAAAGACAGCTCTCTATCTGTGTAATCCACTCCCTGGGTTCTGGAACATTTCGGGAAATAACATAGTGTTGCCCTTGCTATATATGGGAACTTATTATCATCATCTTTCGGAACAGGAACAGCATAGTTGGCTGTGCGGTAAGAATCCGATGTCCCATAAATAACAAACCGGATTTCGTCGCTCTCTGTTTCTACTATCTTTCTTATATCAACAGGGACTATTCCATATCCCATAAATGCTCGGCTCTTTTCCTCAATAGTCCTATAATCCCATTGAGCAGCAGAATCAATTATCAACGCCTTGGCAACTTCCTTTGGTAGTCCCATCACATCTATCAGATAGCACATTTTTCTACTAATCCAGGGGGCGGCAAATGATGTACCAAATACCTCTTCTCTGCCGTAGGATGCATATGCAGTGATTCTGTCGTCGTAATCTCCGCCGTAATATGAGACATCCGGTTTATTGTAGAAAGAAAGGACTTTTCCCTTTCTGGAATATCCTGCTTTCTTTCCGTCCCTCCTGACGGAGTTCACTACAATAGAGTTCAGTGAATCCGCAGGTGCGCCTATTTTCAAGGTCCCTTCCTTTATTTTACGGTTATCATTTGTCCCCGCAATGACGAAGACAACATTCTTCTTTGCCTGTATTTCATCTAAAACTGCAGCATCAAATGACACGAAATTTCTTGAAATCTCGTCATCAGTTCCCAGCGACAGATTCCAGACATGAATATCTGGATTCTCATTCACTATGTCCTTGATTTTCTTCATAAGCCGTATTGTAGATATCCTCGTAGAGCAGACGCCGAAATGCCTGACTCTGAATCTACCGCACCCGTCATCAAGATGTGGATTCATCCTGGGGCCGTCAACAATAATTGAAGTGACTTCCGTTCCGTGGTCTCTCAGATTTAAATCATTCTGATATTTCTCTAAATCACTTATATAATCTTTGTTGCCCACCCATTTGCTGAAATATACCCCCTCATCAAAAAATGTATCTATAACACCAATCACGGGCTCATTCTGCGGGGCGGGAATATCGTACTCATCCCGGCTTTTCGGAGATATATCCGCTAATGTAATTGAAGATATATCCGTTGAAATCATGGAAATCATATACGGAATCCTGTCATTTATGATTTCAAAGAGATCTTTTGTGACAGAAATTGTATTGTCGCCATATATCTTGTACGGTAACCGTGTATCATCAACTCGCAGTTTTTCGAGTAAAAGCGTTGAACTACCTCGCACTAGAAGTACGAGGAATCTTGTTTCCTGCTTCTCAGGTTCTTGCTTAGGGCTACAAACGCCCCAGAGGCAAATCCTCCCGAGTCTATTGACGGCCCCGCCGTCAACGGACGAT
>CAVJEL010000097.1:0-7217 GCA_963648635.1 Ruminococcus intestinalis | reverse complement strand
CATCTACTCCTCCAAAGCGATAGAGGAAATAATGAAAAAAATCCTTACAATCGCATTAGTTGCACTCCTGGCTGCAAGCACAGCTTTTGCAGGTATTTCAGGTAATGCATCTGTTTCTTTAGGCTATGATACAACTTCAAAGGTATATGGCTTTTCAAATGGTACAAGCGTCACAGCAAAAATCGACCTCGCTACTGAAGAAGTAGAGAAAGTAGGCGAAGGTGACATTTATGCAGGCATCAAAGCATCAATGAAGCTCGCAGTTGCTCCTTGGAAGGGAAAAGATTTAAAAGATGTAAAAGATTGGGACTGGGAGAAGGTAGACGATTATCCTACAGCAGCTCAGTTTAAGGCTCTTCTCTGGGTTGATGGCAGCAAACACGGCCTCGGACTCTGGCTCTCATTGGATGAAGCTTATGTTGCAGGCGCAGACTGGAAACTCTCTATCACTGGAACAAAGGGTGCTCCTGACTATGCTAAGTCGGCTATCGATACAGTTTCGAAAGATGTCAAGGACGATTTTGGTAATGTTTATGACAGCACTACTACAGCAAAAACATACAGTCTTACTGCATGGAAAGGGGCTGGCCTGACTTTTACATACAAGGGTTACACAGTTGCTGGCGGATTCAATGGTAGTGCTGTGAAAGACGCTGAATATACAAACTACAATTTCTTTGTTGAATCAAAGGCATTCGAGTTTGACGGCGGATCAGTTCAGGCAGCAGCTATCATAGCTAACAGCAAAGACAAGGTTAAGGATGTTAACCTCGGTTTCTCTGCTAAGGCTAATTATGCTCTCGATGCTTTCTCTGCATCAGTCGCAGGTGACCTCGGACTCGAGAACCTCGAAGATGTTAAGGCTAAGTTCGACCTCGCTGCTAACGTAGCATACAGCCCGGTTGCTCTTGATGTTTACTTCCAGCATAACGAAGCTGAAGCAAGCAAGAATTTCCTCTCTGCAAAGTTGAGCGGAAAGTATGACGATGTTGTCTCCGGATCATTTGCATTCATGGATATGCTCACAGAAAACACCAGAAACTTCAAAGTTACTGCTGAAGGAAAGATTGATGCTGTGACAATCAACGGAAGCGTAAGCATGACAATCAAGTCAAAGGTATTCAATGCAAGCGTGGGTGCTAAGTACGTTGCCGAGAAATTTACAGTGAACGGTGGTGTAAGCTTCGGTAAAACGTTCGACGTAGACAATACTTACATCTTCTCTGCAACAGCAAGTGTATCTTCAGATGCTCTTATCCCTGGTGCTACACTCTCACTCGCATATGGAAAGGACAGCGAAAACAACACAATGAACTTCCTCGACAAGCAGGCTACACCTCAGAACTTCGGTGCAGTTACAGCTACATGTAAAATTACATTCTAAGAGATAATTCATTAGGTATGTGCCACGGCTTCGGTCGTGGCATTTGTCGTTATATATGACGAGATATGTGGGGGATATCGCAAGAACTGGATAGACAACCGTAAAGTTCAGTAGTCATAACAGTTGACACACCTTATTCGCCTCTTATGGCTATATTGCCACTGCGTTTTGAGTAACTTGCTTTCACAATTACGAGAATCAGTCGAGCTCGCATATATACGAAGATATCTTTAAGGGGATACCAGTTTCTTTGAAGAATTCGTTCATACCAGTCTTTGTTGACACATTAGCGATTTCTCTTCTCCTATTACATATGTAAGCAAGCTTGTTCTCGTATTCTTCAATGCGGTCAAAGAAGTCGATAGTAGAGAGAATCTGTTTCTTCGCTTTCGGTATAAAGTCTTTTCGCTGATTCTTCAATTCAATGAAGCACACTGTGCGCCTTGTCGTGAGGATGGCATCGCAACGGGGAGCGTCACTCCCGTCATCTCTTTTGAGCTCGATATTGTTGTCGACTGGGATAAACCTATAGTCAGAACGTTGACTGCTATATTTCACAGTTGCTCCCCACTTGTCCTTCGCTTTATCGAGGCTTATGTAGACTTTACCCTTCCCGTTCTTGTCGTCTGGGTCAACCAAACCGAATTCATCCACTGAAGGTACAGGCTCTTCATAGAGTGAGAAATCAACTTTTCGCAAGCGAAGCCTCCAAGTCAAGGAAATCGGAGAAGATATCATTGGTTTGAGCCATTGCCAGATTCAGTTCATTATCATCAGAGGGAAGGCCATACTGGGGCTCAAGCCTTCTAATAGTACCGTCCTGACTACTTTCATATATGGCGATTCTGTCTCCGCTTAAGAATGCTTCCTCGGGAATGAACTCTGTAAGTTTCGCTGTCTCTATTCCCATAGTCTTAAGCTCAAAGGCTTTGGCTAGAAGTATGAGGTATGAGAGTATATACGGGCTATGGGTTGTCATCACAAGCTTATTCTTCTCATTTCTGTTCAAACATCCGACAAGTTCATATAGAACAAGGCTCTGAGATTGTGGATATAAGTTCTGCTCGGGTTCCTCAACAATATTAATGAACCTCGTATTGAAATAATGGCTGAGGAGAGACTCAATTCTGTCATTCCCGTCCTTTGCTATTCCTGCATTGAAGTATATGTTGAGTGCATTTATAAGGTTTAACGCTTCTTGAGGAGAAGAAGAGTACTGCTTCCGTATATCCTCGATTATCGCCTCCCTTTCAACACTGCTGAGCCTCTGGACTTTCTGAGCTGTATTTAATGCCATATCATCTGAGATATACCTTGTCACAAGTGAAAGAGGTGCCACAGACTGTATGCCACTTGATGCTTCTGATATATTTATTGCACCCGTATCTGTAAGAACAATAGTCTGTAAAGAATCCTTGTCATACTCAATATTGACACCTGAGACAGGAAGGCTATAAACATCCCCGTTCATTTTCTTCTTTGCCCTGTTGTATTCATCCAGGAACACTGAAAGCATGGCAGGAAGGCCGTTAATCCTCTCTGCATCCTCAAGTACAGTCAAAAGGTTCCTTTCCGATGGCACGTACATAATCTTCGGCCTTTCGTACGATGAATTCTCTGCATTCTTCAGCTTTGCCGAGAACTTTCCATCCTTATATATGAAGTCACATGCTTCACCTTTGTACTCAAGATAAGTATTGCTTCTGAAATAATGCCCGATTCGCTGATTGTTAGAGATGGCGAAGAAGTCATCTGTTGAAAATGACTCAATATTCAAGTCGGCTTTGAGAAACGCCTTCTCAAGCCAGAGAAAGGATGAGTACAGCTTGGCAATGGTACTCTTTCCAGTGGCTTGATTACCGCAGAAAACAGTAAGAGGCAGTATGTCTATATACTGTCCCTCTCCCAGCCCATCCTTTATAGGCCCAAAATTCTTTATAAGTAACTTCTCCATCTTCTTTTCCTGAATCTTAACTTAATATATCACATATAATCTTGATTAAGAAGTTAAAGTTTAGGCGTGTAATCACAATCAAAAATGATTGAATTAGATTATATATTGGCGTATTCTAATCAAAAATGATTAGATTACTGTGATTATTTCTTCTTTCTCATCATTTTTGATTAGGAGGTACTATGCACTACATATGGAATAACGAGGATTGGCCTAGATTCAGCTTTGATGAAAAGAAAGTGAATGACAAGTACATAAAGTATGTCTATCAGAAGGGACTCACCGACCAGATCTTCAATATGCTTACTCCTGAGGGACAGAGAGAGTGTTATTCGAATGCAATCTCGAATGAGATAGTATCGAGTAACGAGATAGAAGGGATATTGATATCATATGAGTCAGTCTATTATTCTGTTCTGAGAGCTTTGAAAGTTGAAAACACAAAGCCCGTTAAGGATAAGAATGCAGAAGTCCTGGCATCACTTTCCCTCTCCATCCATTCTGACCTCACACCAATTACGGAAGAGAAGATATTGTCGTGGCATCGCTTGATACTCGAGAATAGCCAGAAGCAGACGAAAGGCCTTAATGCCGGACACTACAGAGAAAAGCCCGTCTATGTCATTAAGTTCTCTGGAAAGCTTAATGAAGAGGTGCTCTATGAGGCAATACCATACCAGGATGTTGAAGTGGAGATGAAAAAACTTGTTGCATGGATTAATGAGACTACGTTTTATCCAGCCGTAGTACGAAGTGCCGTTGCCTCCCTCTGGCTCCTGTCGATACATCCCTTCAGCGATGGTAACGGGAGGATATCACGCTTGCTCTCTTATGCAATTATGAGAGATGAAGGGATTCTGAGATATATGAGTACATCCTCAGTAATACTTGAAAGGAAGAAGGAGTACTACGACGAGCTCTATAAAGCCCAACATTCCACATCCATGGATATAACAATGTATATTCTATGGTTTATCGACATGGTTATCGACGGAATGAAGAAGACAGAAAACATATGCAAGGCCAAGATAAAGCTTAGCTCTTTCATGGCATCCCTCGACCCCGGAGAATACAACTCCCGCGAGCTCTCGATGCTGTACAGGCTTGCGTCAGGCTCTTTTGTTGGTAAGCTTACAGGATCAAAATGGTGTAAGATGACAAAATGCCAGTCAGCAACAGCCACCCGCGATTTAGCCCATCTTTGCGAGAAGAATATTCTTATCAAATCAGAAGAAAGCGGACGCTCTTCATGGTATGCGCTCAATCCAAAGATTAAGAACTCTGCATTGTAGCTACATACAGTTTCGTTGACATATTGCATCTCCATGACGACAATTCAAATAAAAGGTACTACTTGAGTTACCAATGCGTGCTGACTTTCCAAAAGTAAGTAAGTCATTAACAAGTTATGAGGCAAGCGTAAACGTCAGGCGGTTGTGTTCTTCCTATTGTTTCTATCAAATTCGACCACGACATATTCAATTTACGCCATACAATAAGGAAATATTTCAGGTATCGTTGCAATATCATCCCCGATGATTTGTTAATGACAACAAATGCCACGGCCGAAGTCGTGGCATGAATCTCTTTTGGAATCTCAGATTAGAAAGAAACCTTTGCGCTTGCTGTAACTTTACCAAGCTTCCTAGACGTTACAGACGAAGCTGTCTGACCATCGATGAGGTTAAGTTTATCTGTGACACCCTTACCATATGTGAGTGCGAGTGTGGCACCATCGATAACAGCGTCTGATGAAACACCTGCTGTGAAATAGAATACAGATGACTTGTCAGTTTCGATAATCTTATCGAAGTGAGCTTTCACGTTAGCTGATACATAATCATTTTTATATTCAACACCACCGTTGACTGCAATCTTCTTAGCCTCGAATCCATATGAGAAATCTGCTGTAAATGTGAATGCGTCAACAACAGCCTTTCCATTGACAGCAACAGTGTATTCTTTCTTACCTCCATTGACATCAATATTATCAACACCAATATTTCGTTCGTCATCTGTTGCGTTGTTGATTTCGAATGATCCACCAACTGTGTAATTTTCAGCAAATGTCTTTGAAGCAGCAAGTTTAGTATCGAGGATAACATTATTGAACTTATCTACGCTGTAGATGTAGAAATCAAGCTTAGCAAAGTCATACTTTGCAACTGCAGCGGCTTCAAAACCAACCTTAGGATCTACATTTTCGACAGATGTAAGGCCAAGAGCGAAATCGACAGCACCAGAAGCAGCAATCTTATCTCCGTTATCATATGCAATCTTTGCATTAGCCTGAAGAGTATTGTAATTCTCCTGTCTTGGCATACCGACAAGATTTACGCCAAAGAACTCACCAGCAAGGCCGACAGAAAGCTTAAGATTCTCAACTAAGACTTTGTCTGTAAGAGCAGCATGAGCAAAAACATCGTGCCAGCTGTTCTCGCTGCCGTTACCCTGGAATCCGAATCCACCCTTCACTCCGTAAGCTTCAGCAGTGAAGCCATAGACTGCATGAGTGATAAATTCACCCTCTTTTGCAGCTGTTCCAGAAAGAGAAGCAACCTGGTCAGACAAAGAGTCACCGTCATCATTTACTCTATAAGACTTAGCATAGTCAGCAGACTTGCCTGCATCAAGGATACCAACAGTAAGGATGTCCTTATAAAGGATGTTAGCCTTTGTAATCTTGAGAGTTGTGATTGTTGCTTTAGGGAAATCTTGTTTATCTGATGTGTATGCAGTTTTTGAAGTATTTTCCTTGAATGCAACTGTAAAAGTACCTGCGATTTCAGCTCTGAGATCTTTCTCGCCTGCTGAGCCGCCTTCGCCAGAACCAAGCTCAAATCCGAAAACAAGCTTCGGACCAAAGTTGTTTACAAAACCATAATCTTTAGAATCGAGGTCGTAACCCAATTCGAGTGCTGCGCTACCTGTGAATGATACAGCAAATGCTGATGTCAAGCAGAGTGCAGCTATAAGTGCGATTGTAAGGATTTTTTTCATTATTTCCTCCATTGAAAATTCGGGAACACACCTCAAGGCATGTCTTACCCTTTATTCCGTTATACATTTTGGATTGTACCTAACGATACAGTACCTGTCAAGATAAAAGAATTAAGATATCAAAGGTTACACTTTTTAAATGGATTTTCTCTGTTTTTATATGTTAATTATATAACAAAGTGCTGTAGTTACGCATTTTATGCTTTGGGCCTGTCGTCGACGGGAATGTTAGGTGGAAGCTCATAGACGACGGCTTTCTTCTTCTTTTTGAGGTGTTCTATCTCGACATCATGGAGCCTTGTGAATGTAACTCTTCTCCTCTCCCCCACCTCAAGCTTCTTTCCTTCGCGCGATATATATATTAATAGGATTAGGACGAAAGTAAGCATCAGCGGGTTTATATACCAGTTCTTTTCTCCTATTGCCCAGTAATAAGGGAATGCCATGACAATTGATGCAGTGATGAGTGCAAGGCTGAGGTAGTTCCTATCGGATCCGAATATGACTTCAGATAGAGGAAGGAGAATGGTAAGAAGGAAAAGCACCTTCGAGTAGATAAGGAAAAGCGAGTAGTGCTCGATAGTCGAGTAGATGTAGTAGTAATTATTATTTGTCCAGTCGAATGCGATGTATGTGATAGTCGCAATGACAACTGTGATTATTATATCCCAAACCTTATTCTTCTTATTGCCGGTAATGACTATGAGAGGAAGAAGCGGAAATACGGAAGATAAGCTCTTTATTATGACTGCACCCAGCGGCGCTTCTTGTGATATCATCCCCTCAACAAAGGAGAGTACGATTGACGCCAGGTATGTAATCGCGAGGATTAGAATCTTTCTTCCATTCTTAGTGCTGTTTATATTATACAACAGTACA
>CAVJEL010000096.1:4859-7273 GCA_963648635.1 Ruminococcus intestinalis | reverse complement strand
GGATTATCCTGATAGTGGCCGCAACTGTAACCCGCCGTCGTCATCAAATACCCGCCGTCCTCTGAGTAGCATGCCCCGCCGGAGACACAATCGAGCTCGTCATCAGACATCTCGCCAGTCGTATGGATGCGAGCGTAAAGCTTTGACGCAGAGTCAAGAGAAAGCTTAATCCCTTCCTTATCCGCAAGTGCCATAAGATCCGTCACATCTTTCGCGCCTTTTAATCTTTCGATTGTCTCTCCTGTCATATCTTTCCCTTACATATTCTATACGAAATATATCACAGCACTGTTAGAGCAGGGAATGAGAAGGCTTCTCATCATACTCCGGCATACCGCCACGCTTCGAACAGACGAACGATGAGAGAGCGGATGCCTTCAGCGCAGCCTCCTCTTCGTTTCCAGAGGTGAGGTAATTGTATAAGAAGCATGCCGAATAGCTGTCTCCTGCACCGACAGTATCTACAACAGTAGTGGGTATGGCAGGAACCTTTATTGTCCTATCACCATAGACCGTGGAGCCGTTTTCGCCTTCGGTCAATATTACGATATCTATGTAGTGTTCTTTTCTCAGCTCCTCGATGTTGTCCATATGAGTAAGCTTCAGAATTAAAGGAAGTTCATTCTCGTTTACCTTCAGGATATTGCAGAGCTCAACGCCTTCCCTGATGATATCCTCTGAATAGAACTCTTTCCTTATATTCACATCAAAGTACTTTATCTGGGCATTTATTGATGAAGAGATACGCCTGAATGTCTCCAGGCTTACATCACTTCTGAGCGCAAGGGTTCCCCAGTAGAAAACATCGACATATTGAGGAAGAGGAGACGTAAGGCGTATATCATCCCAGGCACACGGAAAGTTGAATACGTAGTCAGCGTCTTCCCCGTTCACAACGACATCGGCGCGCCCCGTCGGATAGGACGAAAGTGCTACATACCCCGTTCCTATTCCGGCCTTTTCCATTACACTCAGTGCATCGCACCCGAGTTCATCGTTCCCGACAGCGCTTATTATATCTGCCTCGCCTCCGCACTTTTTAAAGTGGTAGGAGACATTGAGAGGTGCGCCCCCTATGGTCTTCTCTTCTCGAAATACATCGTAGAGGACCTCCCCGAATGCCAGAAGTCTCATTTCCAATAGCTTTTCATCCTCTCTCTAAGTGAGAGCCTGTATGCTTCCCAGTCTGTAATCGGCTCACGTGCAACCCCGTCTTCGACAGCTGCCTTCGCAACTGCAACCGCCTCCCACTCAATAACTCTCGGGTCGAAAGGCTTGGGGACTATATAGTTTCTTCCGAACGAGAAATTCTCCCCGCCGTAAGCTCTTCTAACTTCATCGGGAACACTCTCTCTCGCAAGTGCTGCTAGCGCCAATGCCGCAGCCTTCTTCATGTTCTCTGTAATTTCAGTAGCTTTCACATCCAGTGCCCCGCGGAAGATGAACGGGAAACCGAGAATATTGTTTATCTGGTTCGGATAATCGCTTCTTCCCGTTCCCATGATTACATCATCCCTCGTAGATATTGCCTCTTCGTATGTTATTTCAGGGTCGGGGTTCGCCATTGCAAAGACAATGGGGTTATCTGCCATGGTAAGGAGCATATCGGGCTTCAAAAGTCCTTTAGCCGAAACACCCATAAACATATCGGCACCGATTATGGCCTCCCTTAAGGTCCGTGCCTTACTCTCCGTCGCAAGTTCTGCGTGTACCGGGTTCATGTTAGGTCGCCCTTTGTAGATGACACCGTCGATATCTGTCATGATGAGGTTTTCCTTCCTCACGCCCAGGGACAAGAACATCCTCGCGCACGAACAACCTGCAGCCCCGGCTCCTGAGAATACAACCTTCATATTCTCGAGCTTCTTGCCGACAATTTCGGCAGCATTTATCAAAGCGGCGGAAGCGATGATTGCAGTTCCGTGCTGGTCGTCATGGAATACGGGAATATCACACTTCTTCTTAAGTTCGCTCTCTATGTAGAAGCACTCCGGCCCTTTTATATCCTCAAGGTTGATTCCTCCGAATGTCGGACTGATGGCCTTTACTATGTCGATAAACTTATCGGGGTCCTTCTCATCAACTTCGATATCGAATACGTCTATATCTGCAAAGCGCTTGAAGAGAACACCTTTTCCCTCCATAACAGGTTTACTGGCCAATGCTCCTCTGTCGCCGAGTCCCAGGATTGCAGTTCCGTTCGATATTACCGCAACAAGGTTTCCCTTACTCGTGTACTTACATGCGTCCCCTTTGTTCTCGGCAATCTTCAAAACAGCCTTCGCGACTCCCGGTGTATAAGCGAGGGACAAATCTTCTGCCGTCGAGCAGGGTTTTGTCGGCACCACCGACACCTTTCCCGGCCTTCCTTCTTGATGATATTTCAATGCTTTCTCTTCTAAATTATCCATTTA
>CAVJEL010000096.1:0-3980 GCA_963648635.1 Ruminococcus intestinalis | reverse complement strand
TGCTCATACACTGGTTTAAAGAATATATGGATAGGAGCTCCTATCCTGTTCTTTACAACAACTCGGATAGGGAAGTAAGGAAGCTGACTCTCCTATCATACTTCGACACCGTTTTCTCCAGGGATTTAATTGAAAGATATGATGTCTCGAGAGGAGGCCTCATGAAGGCACTTCTCAAAAGGATGCTGAAGAATTCAGGCTCTCCCTATACGGTACGGAGGCTTGTCGGCGTGATGAAAAGTTTGGGCTGGTCCACATCAATCGAGCTCATCTCCTCCTACCTCGATATGATAACCTCATCCTCATTCATGATTAACGTTCCCGTATACGGTACTGAAAAGCAGGTAGAAAGGAATGACAAGAAGATGTACGTAATCGATCATCAGATGGCTGTACTCTTCAGGGAGTTTGAAAAAGGAACAGGAATCATACTTGAACATATAATCCTGATGGAGCTGAGGCGGAGAACAGACCTGAACATAGGATACTACAGAGCAAAGAACGATGAGGAGTGCGATTTCATCCTCTACGATGATGACAAAACACCCATCCTTCTGGTGCAGGTAACAGATGACTGGGAGAATGCAAAAGAACGGGAGCTCAGAGGACTTCTATCCGCAATGAATGAGACAGGCCTCAAAAAAGGATATATCGTCACATCATCCACATCGGAGCTGATTACAGAAGGCGACAAGGAGATAACAGTCATCCCGGCATGGAAATTCGTGCTGAGCGATTTTCTCTGAGAAGGCAATAGGCTGCATCAGCTGACACTTCCATTCGGAGACGTTATGAGAGGCACCTAACGGCAGGTATTCAAACTTCAATACCGGTTCAGCAAAGAGGCTCAGCTTCATAACAGAAGAATCAGAATAGCCTTCCATCTTTCATAAAGTCCCCGATATTCACGTGTATGATACCGTTACGCTGCTGAATCATATCATTACGCGTCATAACATATTTTGGATAGTTGTCACGTATAGCCTCGAGCGGTGCATATTCCCGGTTCTCGGTTTCCATGCTGTTCTGCATGGTCATAGCGACCTGGACATATGAATATTGCATGGGCTTATTTCGGAGAATAAAATCGCACTCAAGTTTCCCTATCCTGCCGACACTTGCTTCATATCCTTTTGAAAGCGCATATTGATAAACAATGTTTTCCAGGGCAGGGCCGTAATTAATCCTGTTGTCAACGTTGTTCGCAAAGTAGAATGACAAATCCGCCAGATAATACTTCTCTTCGCCGTGAATGGACTTTTTGGTCTTCAAATCAAACCTGCGGCACTTATATATGATTTTTGCATCAAGAAGTATCTGGATGTATTTCTTCAGCGTCTCCCGCTTAACAATCAGCCCTTCCTTCCTGAGTTCTTCCAGTATATTGGGAATACTTGTGGGAGAACCAAAATTATTGATGATATAAGTCTGGACCTTATCAAAGACTTCCTTATTTCTAATCTGTACACGGGTTTTTATATCCCTCGTATATATCTCCTCTATGACACTCTTCACATACCTGCGTTTATCCTCGATATCAGGATAATCCAGTGCCTTCGGAAAACCACCTTCAAGGATATATCTATCAAGTTCCTCTGTAATATTGCTGCTGATCGGCTGATTGTAGAATTCCTTCATTTTAAGATACTCTTCGAAGGTAAGAGTAAACATCTCGAATTCTACATATCTTCCGGTAAGAACCGTCGAGAGCTCCCCACTCAACATATATGAATTGGATCCTGTTATGAATATGGAATACTCCTCGTCAAGTCTGTATTCCTCGATAACCTCCTCAAATCCTTCAACGTTTTGAATCTCGTCTATGAAGAGATATTTCACGCCCTCGGCAGTGCATTTCTCATCTATCACCCTTTCAAGCGCAGTGGGTGTCTTTATTTCTCTGTAACCGCGCTTCTTCAAGTCGATGAAGACAATATTCTCAGAAGGCGTCCCATTCTCCTCAAGCTCCTCGGCAATAGTATGCATCAATGAGGATTTTCCGCATCTGCGGACACCACTTATGACTTTAATCATACCTGTATCATGAAAAAAGCCTCTGACTTTCGATAAGTAGTTTTCTCTTCTGTATAATCTCATACTGCACCTCAATCATATTATATAGATGATAACAGTTATTTGCCACTTTAGGGGGTAAATTTTAAACTTTTGTCGAAAAATTCCCCGTTAACTGGGGGTTTTATGATCATTAATCCCAAAGACTCTTTAATGTAGCTCTTTTCGGGATTTCACAATCACTGTCTTCAAGGCGACGTAATCCTCCCGTGCATCAGCCCGTTGATATCAACACAGTTCTGCCAAGTTTTGTAGCAGGTGCCGATTGCAAATCCAATCAATTCTTCAAAGAACCTATTGGGACAACGAGTACTCCATCAGGACGCCTGTATGCCCTGTTTCCTACTGCAGTTAATACCATCAAAAATGAAGGGTTGTTCATTTTTTCACAATCAATATTCCTGCTAAGTTTCAAAAGAGATTCAGCACCTTTTTCAATTAGACTATCTCCGCCGAGTTTTATCTCAACAAGTCCATATTTCCCGTTTCTGCAATGTATAACGGCATCACACTCAAGGTTGGATTTATCCCTGTAATGATAAACATCGGCATCAATTGAGTCTGCATATACTCTGAGATCTCTAACAGCAAGAGTTTCAAACAGGAATCCCATTGTCTCAAGATCTGATACAACATCTCCAGGCCCCAGGCGAAGAGAAGCAGTGGCAATGGACGGATCTATGAAATATCGGGTATCTGAGGTCCTGACTGCAGTTTTAGAGCGCAGTTTCGGATTCCACGCTTCCATATCTTCAATTACAAAAATCTTCTTTAATGCATTCAGGTAACTTGCGATGGTGTTTCGAGAATTCTCCATAGCCTCATTGGCGCCGACGTCGTTGATGAGGGATTCTATAGTAGCCTGTGTTCCTTGATTTCTAGCAAGCGATTTCATCAATCGTCTGACAAGTGAAGTATTTTTCCTTACTCCATCAACTCTCGTTATGTCCTCTTCGACAACAGCATCTACATAATCAATTGCCTGCCTTAGCGCAACCTCATCTGAAGCATCTATAGAAAGAGGCCATCCTCCACGGCATATAAGAAACGCTATATCGTTAAGAGATAATGATGCCGTTCCCCTGACAATGTTTTCCGTCTTATTGAAAAGAGAGAACAGAGATACATCTCCTGTTGATTCTCCAGATTCATAAAGACTCATAGGCCTCATCTTCATCCAACTGAAACGGCCTGTTCCTGTATGATGTATCTCATCTGTATTTCCAGGAACAGCAGAACCGGTGAGAATATAAAGCCCGAACCTCCTTCTATGGTCAATCGAGAATCTAATTGCATCCCAAAGCTTCGGAGTAAGCTGCCATTCATCAATAAGTCTTGGATTATCTCCTTCCAGAAGCGCCTCCGGATCAATTTCAGACAGCGTCAGATTCTCCTGAAATTGTTTAGGATCATTTATGTAAATGATACTTGAAGCTTTCATTTCTGCCGTAGTGGTCTTACCGCAGGATTTCGGCCCCTCGATTAAGACAGCACCTTTGGCCTCAAGCTTCTTCTCAAGCACATCATCTGCAATTCTTCTTCTATATCCTTCCATAAGAACAATCCTCTTGTTTCTTTTGATTATATAGAATTACTTGCCATTGTCAACTACTCATTGTGCAAGTTGGCAGATTTTCGTTGTGCAAGTTGGCAGATTTTCGTTGTGCAAGTTGGCAGTTTAAAGTTTTCCTCCGAACACGGGAAAAAAGCTGTGCTCACCATAATCCTTGATTCTCTCCATATGCTCTATAGTCTCAATATCTTCATCTGAAATCACAAAATCTAGAGCTGCGTTTGTCTTCATATGTTCCGGATTTGCAGTTTTCGGCAGAACAACCATGCCGAGCTGGATATCATATCGGATACAGAGCTGGGAAGTTGTAACACCATACCGATTGGCCATATCG
>CAVJEL010000095.1:0-7313 GCA_963648635.1 Ruminococcus intestinalis | reverse complement strand
CAATATTGCGATGACGACAGAATCGGACGTGGAGGTAGAGAATATGTGTAATCTTAGTAGTGCGATTGAAAGGAAAGGAATTACTGAAGGTGTAGGTCTTGGAAAGCTTGAAATAATTTCCAAGTACTACAGAATAGGAAGGATTACTGCCGAGGAAGCTGCTTCTGATTTGAACATGTCTTTGAGCGAGTTCTTTGAGAAGATTAAAGAGGTTAATCAACAGCCAAAGGTGTAAGTACCGGGATTTTGAAAGTTGTAAACTTCTATACGGATTATTAGGCTTGTTGTATGAGAGGATTTCTGTTCGTAAAGAAATACAATTCTATGATTGCTGACTGAATTGGATGTGGAGGAAGAGGGATGTGTAATCTTGGTGATGCTATTGAGAAAAGGGGAATTGCTATAGGCCGGGCATTGGCTAAGGAAGAAGCTAGAAAAGAATCTGTGGAAGAAGGCATAAGAGAAGGAAGATTTATAACAGCCGTCATGTACTACAGGAAAGGAAGAATCACTGCCGAGGAAGCCGCATCTGATTTGAACATGCCTTTGAGTGAGTTTCTTGACAAGGTCAAAGAGAGCAAATAATGCGATAAGGCCAAGTAACACATAATGATTTGATTGTGGTCTGTTCTTATCGGGGTGATGAAATATGCTGCATATCAGTTACGGCTGACTGCAGCATATATTTTTCTATCAATACTGGTACTTTCTTTTGTTTGCAAAGACAAAAGTGAGCGAGAAAACAAACGCGAGTGCTTCAGCGACCGCTGTACTCAGCCATATTCCGTCTGTACCCAGAATATATGGAATGAGAAGGACTGCAAGTACCTGGAAGAAGAGTGTTCGTGAGAAGGATATCAAGGCAGATACCAAGCCGTTATTGAGTGCGGTAAAGAGCGAAGAAGAGAAGATCGAGAACCCGCAGAAGAGGAATGATATCGAATAAAGCTTGAATGCGTGGACCGTATAATCAAGCAGCTCCTTATCGTACGAGACGAAAATAAGTCCAAGTGGACGAGCCAGTAGAAGTGAAAGTATTAGCATTGAGAATGAGCCTGTTGTAATGATGACAAAGCTCTTCTTCACGATGGACTTCAGGTGCTCGGTATCTTTTGCCCCGTAGTTGTAGCTTATAATCGGTGCCGACCCGACTGAATAGCCGATGAAAAGCGACATGAAGACGATGTTGACATACATTATAACGGCATAAGCGGCAAGTCCGTCTTCTCCTGCGTACTTCAAAAGTTGCAGGTTATAAATTGCCCCGACAATGCTTGCAGATATGTTCCCCATGAACTCCGATGAACCGTTTGTGATTGTCTTCAAGAGGCTCTTTCCGTCCCACTTGAAAGGGAGTTTTAATTTTAATAGTGATGAGTTTTTTCTCATAAAGTAAATCAATGGGATAACGCCACCTACGACCTGACTGAAAGCCGTTGCAATTGCACCTCCTGTCACCCCTGTATGCATGATGCAGATCAGAAACCAGTCAAGGACTATATTGCTTACTCCTGCAGCAACCGTTACATATAGCCCGAGCTTTGGTTTATTAGCCGTGACAAAGAGACACTGGAATTCGTATTGAAGTATGTATGAAGGAAGACATGAAAGTATAATCTTCCCATAGATAGTTGTAAGGGTGAGAAGCTCTCCTCTCGCTCCCATAAGGTATGCGATTTTCTCCATGAAGAGAAGCCCAAATATAGTCAAGATGACTCCAAGAAAGAAAGAGAAGACTACAATGAAGGTGAAAATGTTATTTGCTTCCTCTTCCTTCTTCTCCCCGAGTTTTTTCGATATTATCGCACTTCCTCCGGTGCCGAACATAAAGCCGATGGAGCCGAGAATCATCAACACGGGGTATGCAAAGTTGACTGATGCCAGGGCAGTTTTTCCGCAGTAGTTGGAGACGAAATAGCCGTCTGCTATAACATAAATCGATGTGAATAGCATCATCACGATTGAGGGGAAAGTAAAACGCAGTAATTTTTTATAATCAAATCTATCAGAAATATTAAGTGGCATAAAACCTCCTCGAAACGAGGAATAAATAAAGAATAACTAAAGCTGAAATATTAGATGAGTAAATGAATTATTCTATTTTAGGAGGAAGCTTTTCTTCATAAGTGGCGAGACTGTCACTCATCGAATTAAGGTACTTTTCCATAAGAACGAGAAAAAGTTTCATCTCATCTTCGCTGAACTCGGAAAGTGCCTTGTCCTCCCACTCGATAAGATGCTTGACGCTGTTATCACAGAGTTCTGAACCTTTTAAGGTAAGTCTCACAGCCTTGCTTTTGCCGTCGACTTTCTCAAGAGTCAATATTCCTTTCTCCTCGAGATTTCTCAAGGAGGAATTAACAGTCTGCTTCATGAGTCCGGAGTAGCGTACGATATCTGAGAGTTTTGCCTCTCCTCCGCCGAAGTATATTATATAGAGGATATTCAGCGCACTGTCGGTCAGGCCGAGCGAAAGCGAAATCTTGTGATAGAGTGCATCGGTGTCCCACGCAATGATATTGAATCTTTTGAAAATTTCGTTGTTCAGTGCCATAAATAGTCCTTAATCGTACATATATTGTATGATATCGGACTTTTTGTCAATGATGGTATTCCGTTTCTTGATTGAAGTACATTGCAGAGAATGTTATTTTCGTTTAGCAATGGTTTCCCGGAAGGCGACTATCTTATCGGCAATTGTGACGACAACGGCTTCTTTCTTCATCGGGGGCTTTATATTCAGCGGAAACATATGGCGCTCGATAATGTAACTCTCGAGAGGGTTTATGTTGAAGTCCCTTTCGGCATTTTTCTTTGCGCGAGAGGCATGTATAAAGCCATGAAGACGGTGGCTTTTGTCGTATATGTGCCAGTCATATAGAAAGTAATCATGAAGGAGTGCTCCTCTCACAAGAGAGCGCTCATTGAGGGAAAGGTGAAGCTTTTTTGCAATAACGAGGGCGAAGAACGCCACGCTTATCGAGTGGGCATAGACTGTCACGTTTCCATGTTGAAGATATTCTGTTTCACGTATGAAAAGAGGTGAGCGGATGATATCTCCACCGTAGCGCAATAAGAGATTCGATATGTATGCCTTTGAAAGCTTAGTCATTCTGCTTTAGCGCCTTCAACTTCTTCCCGTCTTGCAATCGAGTCCATCGCACCCGGACTTGATACCGCAATTGAGGACGCTTTGGTTGCCACCTTTACGGCTTCTTCCATGCTGTAGCCTTCGATGAAAAGGGCCAGGTAATAGCCGAGGAATGTATCACCTGCAGCTGTTGTGTCGACAACATTTGTTTTTATTGCCTTTTGGTGGATTATTTCATTATTGCCTTTTCTCTTAAAAAGAGAGCCTTTATCTCCAATTGTAAGGATGATGTCTGTTTGAGGCAAAATCAAAGAGGCCGAGTAGAGAGCATCCTTATATGATTCAATTGACGTGTCAATCTTTCTCTCAAGGAGTTGGCCCATCTCAACTTCATTGAGAATCACGAGATCTGTTTTTTCTAGCGGAAGAGATAATAGACTCTCTTCAAACGGGGATGGATTGAAGCAGATTTTGAGTCCTTTTTTCAGAGCCGTATCAAAGATAAGGGGAAGGTTGTTTATCTCATTTTGAAGTACAATCCAGTCTCCCTTATCGTAATGCAAGAAAACCTCTTCTATGTATTCGCTGTCGTTTTCCCTGTTTCCTCCACCGTAGAGTACAATTGAGTTTGAGCCGTTTTCGTCGACAAGGATTGTTGCACTTCCCGTGTGTGATTTCTCTCTTACTCTTATTAGAGATGTGTCGACGCCGAATGATGAGAGGAGAGGAATAATCCACCTACCGTCGTCGCCGATTGTTGCTCCAAGTGCTACATCAGCGCCCGCAAGTGCAAGGGACGCTGCCTGATTGGCCCCTTTCCCTCCTGCCTGAACGGAGTGGAAGGTGGAGAGAATTGTCTCTCCCTTTTCAATCCAATGCGGGATACGGAATGTCCTGTCGATATTTACCGAGCCGAAAACAAGTACTTTATTCATAACGAAGAGTATAGAACACATAAAGGCGCGGTCCAATCTTTTTATGAGGGGTTATCGACAAGAAGGGACGGCGAGGATAATATAAAACTCAACAAAAAGGAGGAAAAATGTCACTGAATAAGTTTTTAGATGTAGAGGAGGGGAAGGCAGGGCTCTTATACAGGGCCTATTATGCTTTCTTCTTCAGCGGGATGATGGCCAATGTACTCGGGTCGATTCTTCCATATATAATTAAAGAAGGAGGGCTATCCTTTTCATTTCAGGGAACGCTTCTCTCGATAAATCAGATAGGTAACCTTATTGCAGTCTGGCTCTCCGGGTTTCTGCCTTACGCAATAGGGCGCAAAAAGAGCACATTCATTCTCGGCTCGGGTATTGTCATAGGTTTTGTAATCATGGTTCTTACAGGTAACCCTATTCTATTACTCCTTGCTTTTACATGTCTCGGGGTCGGAAGAGGCACGATGAGTAACATAACAAATGTTCTTGTCGGTGAGTATGCGGGAAACAAGGCTGCAGGACTTAATCTTTTGCACGCAACATTTGCTGTCGGCGCTTTTATTTCGCCGTTCATCGTTGTTATGTGCGGGAGTACTTTATGGCGTGTTCCGGCAATAATCATTGCAGTTGGCATGATGAGTGCGCTTCTATTGTTCCTCAAGTCTGATCTTTCCTCCGAAAAGTCGAAAAAGGCAAAGGATGACGGCACAATCCCCCGTTCTTTCTCCTTCTGGCTTAATACTGCGATTCTCTTCTGTTATCTCTGTGGTGAGTCTACTTTCATGGGGTGGCTTGTTACATACCTCATCGGTCAGGGTATATTCCCCTCGGCACTGGCTAATGCGATGGCGTCCCTCTTGTGGCTGATGATTCTCCTCTCGCGTCTTATGACTGCAGCGCTATCAAGAAGAATAAAGAAGGAGAAATTGATTCTTGCCCTCGGCTCATCGATGTTTATTTTCACCTTTGTTCTTGTTAATACTACAGAGACTGTACCTGCTGCAGTGAGTGTTCTTTTTATAGGACTGAGTATGGGCGGTATTTACCCAACTGTTCTTTCTACAAACGAGAAAAAATACAATCAGTCAACAATAGCCACAGGAACATGCATCGCAGTAGCGACAATCGGGGCTGTAGTCATGCCGATTATCGTGGGTGCACTTGCCGACAATGTGAATATGAACATAGCGCTCAAGGCTATTCTGGTACCGCTCGGGATTATGGTGGTCCTGGAGATTATCAAACTCGTTATAGCGCTGAAAAAGAAGAAGGGATGATATCGTCGCCTTTGGGGTAAGTAACTATGGACATGCTTGTAAATCTATTGAATCTACCTGATGTGAGAGAAGACGAGAAAAGGTTATTTGACGAGTTTTCAGTTTGTGTAAGACGTCCTGTTACACCTGATTTATATAGAGTTCTCGAGTATGTTGAAAAGGCCTCCGGACTCTCAGCAAAGGGTGAGGCAACTGTTGCGTTTTCTCACCGTCCTGTATCCATGTATATCGCCTCCCTATACGATGAGATTGTCGGCTATGCATGCTATGATGCAACATTTCCCTCTTTCTTCGGGCCGACTGAGGTGAGGGAGGATTATAGAGGAAAGGGGATAGGAAAGATACTACTTGTCAAAGCTCTAGAGGGCCTGAGAGATATTGGCTATGTATACGGGTTTATCGGGGACGTTGGTCCTGTTGACTTCTACAAGAAATGTGTAGGGGCTATTGAAATTCCCGATAGTACTCCTGCTGGCTACAAAGATATGCTCTCATTTAATAAAAGAGGATAAAGATGCGCTACTACATCGCAGACTGTCATTTCTATCACAAAAACCTTCTTACTCATCTCGATAACAGGCCGTTCTCTTCCGTCGAGGAGATGAACGCCTGTATGATTGAGAAGTGGAACAACAAGGTAAGAACTAACGATGAGGTGGTAGTCCTGGGAGATTTATCTTTCGGTAACGGTGAGGAGACAAACAAAGTTTTGGCAGAGCTTAACGGCAGGATATATTTAATAAAGGGAAACCATGACGACAAGTTTCTTTCTGACAGGGCCTTCAATATAAAACGACTTGAGTGGGTGAAAGACTACGAGGAGCTCAATGATAATAAGCGTAAGGTAATCCTCATGCACTATCCTGTCTTCTGCTACAACGGCCAGAATAAACTCGATTCTGACGGCAGAGCGAAGGCATATATGCTTTTTGGTCATGTCCATAATTCATCTGACCAAACTTTGGTGGATTCCTTTATAAGCGAGACGAAAAAATCCAGGCGTGTAATGGCACACGGCACTGTGGAGTCCAATATCCCTTGCCAGATGATTAACTGCTTTACGATGTACTCCGACTACACGCCCTTAAGCCTCGATGAATGGATAGAGAGTGACAGAGAGAGGCGAAGAAATCTCGGCCTGGAGTAGCGACAGTTTACTTGAGGACTGAATCTACGAAAGAGGATACCTTCTCGATTTTCTTTGCCCAGTCATCTTCGTCGTTTGTGCCGACGCCCAAAAAGGCATGATTGACCCCAAGATATTTAAACATCTCGTCAAATGCATTCTTGAGGATTATGAACTCTACGTCATCATCTTCTGCCGCGCCGTTGAGTATGACAACAACCTTCTTGTCCTTCCAGTCGATATTCTCAAGAGCATAAAGCCTGTCGATGAAGAGTTTCATCTGAGCATTGACCTGCCACCAATAGATGGGGGAGATGATAAATATAGTATCAGAAGATCTGAAATCATCGTAAAGGGGAGTCATATCATCTGACTGGATGCACAATCCTTTCTTTATTTCTTTACAGTAATCACAGGCGTGACAGACTCCGATTGTCTTCTCCCTCAAGTGAACGATTTTCCCGTCGCTCTTTTCTTTCACAATATCTGCAATCCTATCCGAAAACATGCCTTTTCTCGGGCTTGATGAAATAATAAGTGTGTTCATATTGCCTCCATTAATAAAGATAATAATGAATAAGAAAAAGTGAAGTTTTGATGTTAAAACATTATTTATTGACTTAATAAGGAAATAATGAAATACACTCAAAAAAAGTTGTAAAAACCTTCAAAAACTTCAAAAAGGGTATTGCGCTTTATGAGGGAAAAGTGTAAGGTAATCGAGTCGCGTGAAAACGGGTTGAAAGATTCGGAATCAAGCGGATTTTTAAAGAACTAACGAAGGGAAAGAGAGAGAAATAAATAGGAGCAGAGAGCTCCTGTCAATTCGAGAACGACGGTGGATTAGAAATAAAAAGCCGCGTTAGTAAGAGACAGATTGAACT
>CAVJEL010000094.1:0-7317 GCA_963648635.1 Ruminococcus intestinalis | reverse complement strand
TGGGTATATTCTATGTCTATCGCGTCTTGTTACTAACATAATTTATTGTAGCATCTATAGTTGAATAAGGCTAGCCTTAAGGTGTTGATTTTGCTATTATTTTCTTAAATCGGGCTTACATTCCCGGAGTAAACTCAGGGGTTTTACGCCCTGGGATAAACAGTATATGAGTTTACAGTTTTTAAAATCCCGGCCTTACGCCTGTGGCTGTTGATTACCCTCTTTAATCTTCTCAAGGAACTCGTTCAAAGGCATGTTCAAATCAAAAGCAGCTTCTTCGGCTGTGATTCTTCCTTTCATGTAGTATTTGACAGTCGTTTCAAATGTTCCAAGACCTACACCTTCAGAAATTCCCTTTCTCTCAATAGCATCACCAAGATTACACATCTCTACCTCCACGTCCAATTCAGTCGGCAAATGGAAAATTGTATTTCTTCACAAACAGAAGTTCTCTCATACAACACGCCTAATGAATCAGATATGAGTTTACGGTTTTCAAAAAATCGGAACTTACACCTTTGGCTGTTGATTGCCCTCTTTAATCTTTTCAAGGAATTCACTCAGAGGCATGTTCAAATCAAAAGCAGCTTCTTCGGCTGTGATTCTTCCTTTCCTGTAGTACATGACGGTTGTTTCAAACTTTCCTTCAGTAATACCCTTTCTCTCAATAGCATCACCAAGATTACACATATTCTCTACCTCCACGTCCGATTCTGTCGTCATCGCAATATTGTATTTTTCGCTTAAAACCTTTTTCTTTTCCTCAGGCATGACTGAGGACGAAAAAAGTGTGTTAAGTAGATTCAGTATGTCATACTCGACTTCGTCCTCTGCGTCACCAAGATTCAGAACTATAACTTCAGCCTTGTCATAGGCTTCTTCTTTTACGTAAGATTCCCCGATTACGGCGTCTTCAACTGTATGGTACCTGTACATACCGTTTCTCCGCACCTCAGGGGTAGATGGACAAATCCAGATTGAATAGACCTTCTGTATCTTCTCATAATGATTACCGGTAAATACCCTGCCATGCTGTTCTGACAGCATTCTTGCAGCGTAGTACATCCCTCTCGTAACAAGTTCATACCCCGGCTTATCATCTGTCTGTATTTCCAGGTTGATTATTAGTGTTACGCTCTCTTTAGTATCAGGAACAACTGCATTGAAGCGTACATCATAGAATACAGTGCCTTCTAGAATTGAAGATGACTCCGAGTTCATCTGATCAACTCTTCCGTCGCCGTCAAGAGCGCTATGGTCCTGATGGACGGGATGGTCAGCTATCTCGACTTTCCCCGTCAGACAATGCTCGGCAATATACTCAACGCTGTATGGGAAAAATTCCTTCACACACGACTTTAAAATCCAGGCGTCAACCGCTTTGAAGGCAAGAAGGTTCTTCGCCATACGGTCGTATCTGGCTTTGTCGGCTGCGGTGTCGATAATCTGAGATAATTCTGTATGTCTTATCACCTTCTCTAACCTCCTATATTGTCATTGAATTCTCTACCTACAAAAAGAATATAACATCAAACATGAAATTTGTCATTTAATTAGTTTTTACGCACGTAAAACCCTCGTCAACACAATCATTTAGCTATACGCCATCTCACTTTCAACACCGCTGAAGATTAAGATAAGGAATTGACTATCTGCACTAAGCTTCGCTCAAAAGATGGTATGTTCGCATCCATTCGAGCATTTCTTTTAACGGTCTCAGGCAATATCTTAAATTCAACTTTTATTTCAATCTGCGTTGGTGCTTGTATCCGCAATAAGGCTCTGAGATAACCCGGCCCCTATTGTTTTTAATCGCCTTCAAGAGTGCCAAGCACTCCCGGTTGGATTTCTTAATACAGCCAAGAGAAGAGGCTATATACGATCAATGTGCCATTTCAGAAAGGCTGAGACAAAAGAGGTCAAATGATACGAGAAAACACAATTGAAGAGAAAAGGCAAAAAGCCAGGCGACAAACACAATCCTGCCGACGAGATTGTCTCGACGGATAACCCTCTCGAAGAAAAATCTCATAGAGCTGGATACATCGAATATGGATTGAAGTAAGACCGGCCCCGAAGGACCGGCCTCAAGTTCATCTTTCAAGTTCCTTCTGGAATCTGAGGAGATTATCCACCGTCAGATATAAATCGCTTTTAGCCCTCGGCCTCTGCTCCTTATAAGGGAGAGCGACCCTGTTGATTGAGAAGATAGCACTCACACCTTCCGAGTAAGCACCTTCGATGTTGTCCCCGATATCACCAACGAAGGCGATGGTCTTCACACCCTTTTTCTTCGCCCTCCTCGCGACCCCGATGACGACCTTGCCTCTGAGAGACTGCCCGTCTATCTTACCTTCTCCCGTGTAGACATAGTCTGCGCCCTCGATTAGATCCGAAAAGCCTACCGTATCGAGAACGGTCTCGATACCCATCTGAAGACGTGACTTGAAATAGGCAACCATACCGCCGCCCATCCCGCCTGCAGCACCCGAGCCCGGGATTGACTGGACGGATACTCCACAGTCTCTTTCCATCACGTGGGCGAGCTTTTTCATCTTCCCGTCGAGTTCTTCCACCATCTTCTCGTCAGCACCCTTCTGCGGACCATATACCGCCGCAGCACCTTCGGGGCCGTAGAACGGGTTGTCTATATCACACATGGTGGTGATGGGAATACTTTTAAGAACCGGGTCTATTCCGGATAGGTCGATTCTCTCGACTTCGTCCAGTGTTCCTCCGACAGGAATGAACTTCTCTCCTTTCTTATTGTAGAAGCCGACTCCGACAGCTGATGCCAGGCCGCATGCTGCATCATTTGTGGCACTGCCTCCGAGCCCCAGAATTATCCTCGACACACCTTTTCCTGCTGCGTCCAGAAGGAGTTCCCCGACTCCGTATGTCGTGGTCTTCGAAGGATCCTTTCTGTCCCCAACCATGGGAAGAGCGGCAGCTGCCGCCATCTCTAGTACCGCGATATTACCCGGAAGAAGGGCGTAATAACCTTTAACCTTCTCCCCGAAGTATGGTCCGGTAACCTCCTTATAGACCTTCTCTCCTCCGAGAGCCTCTAAAAACGCATCAACAGAGCCCTCTCCGCCGTCCGCAACGGGGATAGATATGACCTCGCACTCAGGATAGTGTTCAAGAACAGCTTTTTTCATAACGGCACATATCTCGGACGAGCTCATCGTGCCCTTGAAGGAATCAGGAATAAGAATAACCTTTTTCATTTTGCCTCCTGATAGAGGAGCGGAGAAAACCTCCCCGCTCCTCTATCGAATCCGGACACTTCCTAGAGAAGAATCAATGTGAGAATCCAGACGAAGATGATACCTACAACACCCATTATACCGGTCATTGCCGTCTGAGTCTTGTATCCGTCCTCCATCTTAAGCTGTCCGAAGTTCGTTACAACCCAGAAGTAAGAGTCGTTTGCATGGGAAACCGTCATTGCACCTGCTGCGATGGCCATGACTGTCAATACGCCTGCAAGAGGGGTATTGAGCCCCAGGAGATTCATCATGGATCCGCTGTCACTAATCGAGCCCATTATGCCCGCAGTTGTCGTGAGGGCGACAGTTGAAGAGCCCTGTGCGGTCTTCAGGATGGCGGAGATGATGAACGGGAAGAAGATACCGATTTTCGAGAGAACAGCAGCGTGTTGCTGCATGTAGCCGACGAATCCTGCTTCGGAGATGACCTTGCCGAGAACGCCGCCTGCCGCCGTAACGAAGAGGATAGGTCCTACAACCTTGAGTGTCTCGTCTGTCATTTCGTAGAACATATTGAGCTTACCTGTGACAGCGGCAAGGATAACAGCGAAGATGACACCGACGGTGAGGGCTATTACGGGCTGCCCGAGGAAGTACAATAGGTCGGAGACAGCTCCAGTCCAGCCTGCCATCGAAGAGATTGAACCTAAAGCCATGCAGATAATTGGCATGATAATCGGGGCAAGGGACAAAAATCCGTTGGGAAGTTTGCCGAATGAAGCAAGAAGCTCGTCGTATGATGCCGTCGTCTCCTCTCCTGTAAGGTCAGCTTCAACCTTCTTCGAGATAGACTTTGCATAGAAGTATGCAGCAATAAGACACGGGATGGATACGATTGCACCGATTCCCATGACAAGAAGGAGATGGTCTCCGACTCCAAGAGTACCTGCTGCTGCAATCGGACCCGGTGTGGGTGGAATGAATACGTGAGATGTGTAGAGACCTGCCGAGAGACATACAGTCATTGCCACCGAGCTGTATCCGGTCTTCTTTGCAAGTGCTCTCCTGATCGGGTCGAGGATTACGAATCCCGAGTCACAGAATACAGGAATCGAGACAACCCAGCCCATGAGGCCGATTGCGATGTCGGGATGATTGGGGCCTATGAGTTTGACGACCATCTCGGCAAGCTTCAATGCGCCTCCAGTCTTCTCGAGGACTGTTCCGATAAGGGCACCGAGAATGATGACGATACCTATCGACGAGAATGTGCCGGAGAATCCGGAACCAATCATCGATGCGACATTTCTGATAGGAATACCGACAATGATAGCAAGAATCAAGGAAACACCCATCAGGGCAAGAAACGGATGAACCTTGAGTTTCGAGATTGCAAGAATAATGACGACTATTGCAATCAGCAACGAGATAATTAATCCAACACCAGACATATATCTCCTCCTTAAATATTTTCCTGCATTCTCTCACAGCCGTAGCACTTTTCAAGAAAAAAACGACATTAACATGACAAAATTAACAAAAGAGGAGATATGTAAAATTTCCTTTACAGAGCAGGAGATACCACCATCTAAAGATGCTCTATTTCTTCACCGTCACATCAGAAAGAAGTTCATAGTACTTCACGAGGGCGCTATGGTCCTCCTTTCCCAGTCCCCTTCTCTCGAGGCTCTGCATCATCTCCATAACAAGTGCAGTAAGGGGCACGGAAGACGAAACGGCGTGGGAAGCATTGAGTGCGTTTCTAAGGTCCTTTATGTGAAGTTCCATTCTGAATCCCGGTTTGAAGTTTCTCTCGAGCACCATCGGTGCCTTAGCGTCTAGCACCGTCGAGCCTGCAAGTCCTCCCCTGACTGCCTCATACACAAGGGCGGGGTCCGCGCCCGAGAGGGAGGCGAATGTCAGTGCCTCGCTCATTGCCGCAATATTGCATGCAACCATCATCTGATTGCATAGCTTTGCAACGTTTCCGCTCCCCGTCTCCCCGACGTAGACAACGGAAGATGCCATAGCGTGGAGAAGAAGAGAGTACTCGTCGAAGAGCTTCCTGTCACCGCCTACCATGACAGAGAGAGTTCCGTCCACCGCCTTGGGCTCACCTCCCGATACCGGTGCGTCTAACATTTTTATTCCGTGCTCACCAAGCTCCGCAGCAATGGATTTTGTCTCGACGGGGTCTATCGATGACATATCTATCAAAACGAGATTACTATGCGCTCCTTCGACTATTCCGTCGCGTCCGAGGGCAACTTCCCTCACCTGAGGACTGTCGGGAAGCATCGTAATGACGACATCGGTCTTAGATGCAACCTCTTTGGCACTTAAGGCTATCTCGGCACCAAGAGATTCGAATTCATCGAGTGTCTCTTTCTTATGTGTGTTCACGACAAGGTTATACCCTCTCTTCAAGAGGTTCTTCGCCATGGGACGCCCCATGATTCCGAGCCCGATAAATCCGACTTTCATATTCTCCTCCTCAATCAACTATGGCTGAAACCTATGTTTTGGTATTCGCATGATTTTCTGTAATTTCTGAATATCCTATCCCTCTCAAGGGTAAGAAACTCACTGTTTACATAATATTTGAAACAAGGGACTGAACTCAATCCGGATGCTTTGTTTTGTCACACAGATACAAAAAACAGTTGTACACTGTGATACATGAGCAATACAGAACACAGAAATCACGAAATCACACAGAGACAGAATCTCTTAGATGAAAAGGGATGCATTATAGAAGAGGGATGGGCAAGGCATCCACTATGGAACTATAACAGAAAAAGCATAAAAGCGAGTGCATTAAAAATAAAAGAATGGGATTATTACGCCATAACCAGCATGAACGGAGGCTGGACTTTATGTGGAACTATCAGTGATTTGGGTTATGCTGCCCTGCTCTCTGTCTCCTACATAGATTTTAAGAGAAAAAGTTATGCGCAACAGGATGAAATGAAGTTCTTTCCACTGGGGAATTTCAAGCTTGCTCCAAACTCAACTATAGATAGCAGGAGCCAATACTCGGGAAAGAAAATACGACTGAGCTTTGTTAAAGAAGGCCAGAAGAGAAGAATCATGATTGCAGCGCCTGAATTGGAGCTCCCGGATGGACGAATCGGAATAGAGGCCGATTTGGAACTATCCCAACCAGATGATATGGAAAGCATGAATATTGCAACAAGTTGGAAAGAAAACAGAAAAGCCTTCTATCTCAACGAGAAAGTGAACTGCATGCCCGTTCGGGGAACCATTCGAAGAGGCAATGAGATTGAAAGAGCTGATAAGGACGATGTTTGGGGAGTTCTTGATTGGGGACGAGGTCGCTGGACCTATCAAAACACATGGTATTGGGGTTCCGGCAGTGGAATTGTAGACGGCCACAGTTTCGGTTTCAATATCGGATATGGGTTTACAGATAGAACGCCCGCAAGTGAAAATACTATTTTCTATGATGGAAGGATTCACAAACTGGATGATGTAATCTTCAATATCCAAGAAGATGATTTCTTGAAACCTTGGAAATTCGAGAGCTCGGACGGTCGTTTCAATATGGATTTCAAGCCAGTAGTAGATAGGTCTTCAAAAATGAACTTTGGAATCATCACAACAATACAGCATCAGGTATTCGGATATTTCACTGGAACAGCTATTCTGGATGACGGCACTAAAATCAAGATAAAAGATTTCCCTGCCTTTGCAGAGAAGGTATTCAATCGCTATTAATACCCCCGTGATAAGGATACTCTTGGCAGAATCGCCATCTGCCCGTACCCGCGACGCTGTCTTCGTTCAGATTACAGTATTCCCCCGGTCATTTTAGGCTGTCATCATTTATGAGCTTAATTTAAATAAGGGGCGGAGATAATCCGGCCCCTAGTGTTACTATCGCCTTCAAGAGTAGCGAAACATCCTTAGTATAAATTGAGCAAAATGCTCTTATTATTCTTGTCCATTCCCCCTTTTCATATGATATTATAATTATAAATTACATAAGGGAGGCTCTTCATGGCGATAACTAGAGAATACAAAGACCGACTCTTCAAGTTTATTTTCGGCAACGAAAAGAATAAAGAGTGGACGCTCAGTCTCT
>CAVJEL010000093.1:0-7324 GCA_963648635.1 Ruminococcus intestinalis | reverse complement strand
ATTTTCTTCATTTTATATCTACCACACTAAGAAATTCGCTGAATATTAGCACGAATGCTAATCGTGTTTCAATTCAGAGGTAGATACACTTCTTTGTCATTATTGTTATGTTTATTCGAAGTACTTTCTCGCCTTCAACGAATCCTTGAAAATGAAGTGTGAGTCAAGAAATTTCGATATCCATCCAATAATAGTGCCGTTGATGAGGGCGCAGAATATCGTGCCGAGCTTAACGCCTTCGAAGTGCCAGAGTCCGAAGAAAGCAAATGACATTATTATGCTTATGACACAGCTTGTGCAGTCGTAGATAGTCTTAAACTTATTTATGTCCATCCCTATATGCCCGGAGACTTCCTTTACAAAGAGTTCATATACTTCCGGTGATATATACGAATGAAAGAAGAAAGATATCCCGATAGCACATAAGACCATCCCAAGGATATATATGACAATCCTTACTATGAAATTTGACGCATCGAAGTTCTTGAGGCACATCATCGAAAAATCGAGGGTGAAGCCGTATATAACGGCAGTGACAAAGGAGAAAAGGTATGAGAGCCGGAATTTCCTCAGCGCGATGATCATAACAAGTAGTAGAAATGCCTGGAGGGTGTACTCGGCCATGCCGAAGGTAAAGAACGAATAGTATGGCGATATCTTCAAATATAAAAGATATGCCGGCGCAACAATCATCGAGACTCCGAAGTCAGCCTTCTCCATAAATGCTACACCGAAGGCCACAGTAATGATTGCGACAACATATGCCAATTCGTTGGAGAAAAATGGTTTTCTTCCCTCTTCCTTTATCTCATCGTCTTTTACTTCATCCATACCTTTGTATATCCACTTCTTCAGTTAACCTTACTCTTTTCTTAGATGTTGATTTTATTGCTCTCGTATGCTTCCTTGAGCTTTAACTCCTTCTTTACCTGAAGTTCGCTAACCTTCTTCTTCGATAGCGGATAGAAGACAAAGAGAATGAGCGCCATTAAGCCAAACATCACGGCAGGGATTAAAGTTGCGAGGTCGTACATCTTCTTGAGATTTTCAAGTGTTTGTACAGCACCCTTTTCATACTTATAGTTCATCCCGATAAGAGCACCGTTGACAGATATCGCAGCAATTACCTGCCCTAGCTTACGGAAGAAGTTGAAGACCGAGTATGCTGTTCCGTCTTCTCTTTCCCCTGTTGTAACTTCTATATCATCAATACTGTCTGTCGCCATAGCCCAGAGCTGCATTACAACAGTTGTGAGTCCACATCCCGAGATAAAGCACATCAAGAGGAAGATCCACATTAATACTGACGGGTCAAGGCCTCGGAGGAAGAATAGGATAAGGTTTGCCAAAGCCGCAATCGCAACTCCCCACTGACACACTTCCTTCTTTCCCTTCTTTCTAGCCATCGAGGGAAGGATAAACATCATTATTAGCATCGGTGAGTATGTACATGCCTGGGTTGCGAGGTTCATCCAGTTAGCGTGGAAGTAGTCGTCAAATACATAGGTGTAGAAGCTCTGTGTAAACATCTGACCCGCTAGTAACAGCATTGCTGTAAGGCTTATCGATAAAAATGACCTGTTGTGGACAAGAACTTTAACAGCCTTAAGTGCACTACCCTTTGTCTTTTCCTGGGGTTTAGTCTTTACTCTTTCCTTATTGAGGAAGTAGCAGAGAATAAGCATCAATGCTGAGAGTACCGACATTATGATTACCCCGATAATCACAGGTTTATATTGTAGGTCTGTAATCGCCTTACCGTTTTCCCCCATTACAACGTTGCCGTTGTCGTCAATTCTCTTGGCATAGGCAAAGGAAGCAATGAGAAGGACAGGGATTGAGCCGAGGGCAGCACCAATGGACCTATATAGGGAGAGCTTATTTCTCTCCCCGTCGTCTGTTGTTACAACGGAAGCAAGCGAGCCGTACGGAATCTGGAGAACAGTATATGCCATACCCCATAGAATGTAAGTGATCGTTGCATATATTGCAGTCTGGGTGTAAAAACCATTGTCGCCGAGATGTGGCCACTTAACGAACATCAATATAGAGAGGGCTGCAAGGGGGAAAGCTATATATAAGAACCATTGCTTATAACGCCCTCCCTTTCCCGGCTTAACGGTATCTGCAATGCGCCCCATCATCGGGTCGTTGACGGCGTCCCATATACGCGCCACGATGAACATCACCATGATGAATGACGGGCTAAGATGAAAAATATCTGTGTAGAATTTCTGCAATAGCGTTGTAACAAGGCTGAATACAAGACACCCTGCAGCATCTACCATTGCGTAGCCTAGATAATCCTTTCCCTTAAGACCGCTTGTGCGCTCGATAAAGCTTTTACTCTCCATTTTTATATCTTCCTTTTATTTGTTCTCCGCTTTCGGGTTCTGACGATGGATGAAGTTAAGAGTCATCCTTAAGTATGACGGGTGCCCCATCTTGATTTTCTTCCGGCTTATACAAAGTACTCCATTTTTCTTCCATATCGGAAGTCCGTCTGTGTTTGGGTCGCCTTTGAGAGCAAAGGAGGCAATGTACTTACTCAATGTATCACTTACCTTCTCGTCTATATCATCATACGGTCTCCAGGACGATGAGAGCGTCGAGAAGACGTACCTCAGGTCACATGAATGGAATGCACGGTTATCGTCTCCGGGAGCGTTAATATCGAAATAATAGCGGTAGGCACCAACCTCGGACGCAAACTTATTTGTTATATGTGCCAGTAGCGGCGCATACATATCGGAGTTGGTATAACTCACCATGTACGAGATATTAATCGGATGAGAAAAGGCCTTATCTATGCTTTCAGGAATCAAGACGCCGTCGATAACAGGCATTGTCGAGTAGATATTCCCCTTCCTTTGAGATGTATATCCTTCGAGTGTCGAGAATAGGCTCTTCAAGTCGAGCACTCTAAGCTCTTCGAGGCTCTTTACGCCTACCTCTTTCATAAACTGAGCCCAATACTCATGTGTATCTTCGGCTTTTCTCGGAAGCGAGAATGACGGGAATAGCCCTGCTCCCGAGAGCATTATCGCCCTTTGAAATAGGTCTTCGTTCTTTTTGTCGAGTACAAGGTATTGTATTTGCATAGCGCCTGCACTCTGCCCCATAAGGGTAATATTGTTCTCGTCTCCCCCGAATGATGATATATTCCCCTTAACCCACTTTATTGCTGTTACTATGTCATCCAGTCCAAAGTTGCCGTCCCTCTTGTACTCGTTATATACATCGCTATGGGTAAGGTACCCCAATACTCCTACTCTATAGTTGATGAATACCGTAACGACTCCATTCTCCGTTAGTTTTGTTCCGTCGAATGCCCCTTCACAGTTAGCGCCGCTGTTGAACCCTCCACCGTGGATGTAGATGATGACGGGGTGTTTACCTTTTGTCTCAGGTGTGTAGATATTAAGATTAAGGCAGTCCTCGGAGTAATTGAACTCGATTCCCTTTCTAAATTCACTATGATAGAAAAGCCTCTCAGGATTCTCGAGGTGCTCGAAGTATGTTCTACCCTGCGGGCACGATGGGCCGTAGTGTGTTGCGTCGTACTCGCCGTCATACTTAGTAACAATTTCGGCATACCTAAAGCGTGATGCCGTGGCATATCTGAGGCCGAGAAATTTATCGCATCGGGAAGTGTGTATTCCCCTAACCTTTCCGAGCTTACTCTCGATTACGATGGTCTCTTTGTTATCAGCCATTTTTCTTTCCCTCATAGAAACCTAAAATCCCGAGGCCAGATATCCTTTTAAGCGAGTCGTCTAGGGACTTAAGACCAAGTTTTTCTTTTATCTCTTTATCCAGCATACTCTCGTTAGGTATATCGAGGCCGTCGTAATCAACGTAAATGAGCCTCAAGAGCTTGATGTCATCACCCTCTAGTTCTACTGATTGAAAGTTCGAAGAAATTATAATCCTATCAATTCTTAGCGCGTCAGGGTTATCGATAAGGGATGAAATATAATCGGAAGCAGTGAATATGCCGTGAAAATTGATGAAAGACTGCCTGAGCTGCGTTTTCCCGTCCATCGAGTATTCGTAAATCAAACCAAGCTTTTGGAGTACGTCTTCCTTATTCTGATTGAGCGCTTTCTTCTCGCCTCTCTTGAGATGAGAGGAAATTACATCAAATAGCATTTCTGACGATTCTTTTCTTATTATTGAAAACAGGGCAAGCTGGTCGACAGTCATCTTTTCTCTCCGAATTCTTTTTCAACAAGTCTCAATGCACTCTCGATTGTTTTATCCATATCATAATACTTGTACTCGGCAAGGCGTCCCCCGATAATGTACTTCTTCTTTTCTTTGACTAAATCTCTATAGAGTGCATAAAGCTCACTGTTTCTCTTATCGTTTATCGGGTAGTAAGGCTCTTTGGTCTCCCTGTAGTCTACGCTGTACTCACGACTTATCCAGGTAACGGGAGATGATGCACTCTCAAAGTGCTTATGCTCAATTACACGAGTATAAGGAGTCTCCTTATCTGTGTAGTTCATTACGGCGACTCCCTGATGGTTCTCCTCATCAAGCCTAATGTGCTCGAACTTTTCGCTTCTGAACTCGAGCCCTCCGAGGCTATAATCGAAAAGGGAATCAAGAGTTCCAGTGTAGAGAATTCTCTCTGCATCTCCCTCCCACTTTTCTCTGTCGTCGTTGAAGTCTGTATCGAGAATGACAGTCGAGGTAGACAGCATCTTTTCGATTATCTGGGTATAACCTCCCATTGGTATTCCCTGATAGAAATCCGAGAAATAGTTGTTATTGAAAGTAAACCTCAATGGGATACGCTTAATAATTTCGCTCGGAAGGTCTTTTGCCTCCCGTCCCCACTGTTTTTCCGTGTAGCCTTTGATAAGTGTTTCGTAGATATCCCGACCGGCTAAAGATAGCGCCATCTCCTCGAGATTGGACGGGCTATCTGTTTTGAGGCGCTGGCTCTCAATCTTCTTTTTCGCCTTTTCCGGTGTTGATGCTTCCTCCCCCCAAAGTTCGTAGAAGGTGTTCATATTAAAGGGAAGGTTATATAGTTTCCCTTTATAGTTTGCGACAGGACTATTGATGTAGTTATTGAATTGGGCAAATGAGTTGAAATAGTCCCATGTGCTTTTATTCGACGTATGGAATATATGTGCGCCATAGAGATGTATGTTTATATCATCCCTCTTTTCTGTGTAGAGATTTCCCCCGATTGTCTTTCTCTTATCTATAACAAGGCATTTCTTTCCCCTCAGGGAAGCTTCATAAGCAAAAACAGAACCGAAGAGTCCGGCTCCTACAATTAAATAATCAAACATAGAAGCATTATAACCTTGAATGAACGTAATTGAACAGAAATATTGAGAAAGTGTATTCTTTACTCATGATTGAATACGACTACAAAAGAGCAGATAACCTATCTGATGCACTAGATAATCTATACACCATAATCAAACTCCTTCGCTCCCCCGAGGGATGTCCGTGGGACAGAATACAGACAAATAAAAGCGCAACCGAAAGTCTAATTGACGAGAGCTACGAATACCTTGACGGTGTTTTGAACAACAACATCTCATCAGAGCGTGAAGAGATAGGCGATGTGATGATCAACGTCTTCATGAATCTTTATATCCATGAGGAGAAAGGAGACTTTCTTCCCCAGGATGCAGTAAACGAAGTATGCGAAAAGCTTATAAGGCGCCACCCACATGTATTTGGCGAGGCAAAGGCTGAGAATGCGGGTGAAGTATTATCACTTTGGAACAGTGTAAAGGAGAAAGTCGAAGGCCACACGGATAAACAGAATGATTTCTTCGGCCACATACCGTCATCCCTACCCCCGTTGATGAGTGCTTACGAGATACAGAAGAAACTCAAGAAGGTAGGTTTTGACTGGAGCGATGTCGAGGGCGTCATTGCTAAGGTCAAAGAAGAGCTCGGGGAAGTCGAGGACGCAATAAAGGAAAATAATTCTGACCATATCGAAGAGGAGATAGGAGACCTTCTTTTCTCCGTCGTCAATCTTGCGCGCTTCTTGAAGATAAGGCCCAATACCGCACTCTACAGTTGTAACAACAAAATCAAGCGGCGTTTCCAGCGCCTTTTCGATGAAGCGGAAAAAGAAAACATCCCGCTCGATAAGGACCATACCAAAGAGATGAATGAACTCTGGGATAGAATCAAAGAGGAAGAGAAATGATAAAACAGAAAGGGCAGCTCTACTGGGACGACGAAAACGTAAAACTTAATGACACTCTCTTTTCCCTGATGCTTTCAGAAAAAACGGATAGTATGTATATGAAGGCTTTGTCCTTCTTCTCATCCCTGAGGGACAGTATACCCTATGAGATATTAAGTGATTTCAAGTGGCTCAAGACAGAGTACTCTGTCCCCTACTTCGTCGACCTATCGTTTATGTATAAGACTACAGTCTACGGCATAATCTTTGCCCAGATGTTACATGACGGCACTCTCGAGAAGACACCATTAATCGAGGAAGGTATAAGACTATGCGACGAAAACGACATTGTTCCCGTTATCCTACCATTCGATGAGAAGGGAGAAGTAATTGCAACAAGCCGTAGTCTATTCTCTCTCATAGATGCCAAAAGGTATTTCGATGAAGGCATAGTCGAGGATGTGGATATAACAAAGTGCAAAGGGGAATATAAGGAGTGCTCGAATTGGGAGCTCCTGTCTCTCTCTGTTTCAGCGCTCGTTGAGAATCTCAAGAAGGAAGGGATAAATGAAATACTAAGTCAGACCTATCCCTGCGTATATCCTCAGATTTGCTACATAGATAAATACAAATCCTTCAACTGGATTGTTGTTGATATCGTAAAAGAACGAGATATGCGCCCCGAGAGGAATGATGAGATAATGAGCGCCATGCTCAAAAAAGGCGGCAAAGGACACTATGCGCTGTCTGAGATTTCGAATCCTTATGCTGAAAACGTATTTCCGCGTGGACAGAAGTTCGATATAAGATGCGAGATAACCGATCTGTCATAAGTGAGTAGTAGCACATTTCACATACACCACGAAATAAGCACGTAAGCGAAAGATTCTATCCGTAGATTAAAATGAACATCAAAACTGATGAAGCTTAAAGCCCTCCAAGCATCTTGAACATAAAAATACAAGACTCATCGTATGAAGGTTTCAACCGACTGTGCATTTTCTTTTCGTTATCCTCATCAAGTCGTGAAAATCCATATTTTTCATAACGAGCAATAAGTGCATCATAAGGAAGAGCGAAGATATAAAGAATCTTAATTCCAATTGCTTCTGAAACACGTTTAACTATCGGAAGTATAAATCTGCGATAAATAAC
>CAVJEL010000092.1:0-7338 GCA_963648635.1 Ruminococcus intestinalis | reverse complement strand
CGGCACATACACACTCGTTCATCTTGCTTTCATATCCTCAGTGAATAGATGGCACTTTGTATTCAATCCATCCCGGGAGTTTAACGGGAACGATAACTACCAAGAACATGATTACAAACGACTTCGATGCACGATTCTTCTCTTACTCAATCATAGAGATTCCCAGAAAAACTAAAGTGCTACTTTAATTTTTCAATGAAATTCTAAAGTGGCGCTTTAATTTTTCATGATATTGGTTATAATCGAAAGAGGAGGAAACATGGAGTACATACAGCGGATTGCAGACATAAACGATAGGATTTCAAGAAAATCGATGTTCCTTTTCGGTCCAAGAGAGACAGGGAAATCGAGCTATATCAAAAACCAACTGTTAGAGCCGAAGCTGACATGGACACTCCTTGACAATGAGCTATATAGAAAGCTTTCGCAGAAGCCTTCACTTCTGAGAAACACCCTGAGGGCAAAGGGAATAACAGAAGGGGTCGTTGTCATTGATGAGATACAAAAGCTCCCGCTTCTTCTTGACGAAGTTCATCTTCTCATCGAGGAGAGTGACCTACATTTCCTTCTTACAGGATCAAGCGCACGGAAACTCAGGAGTAAGGGAGTCAACCTTCTGGGAGGAAGAGCCGGACGCATGAACTTCCATCCATTGGTCTATCCCGAGATCAAGGACTTTGACTACAGCCTGGAGAATATATTCCACACCGGCCTTCTACCTGCCGCTTTCAATTCGCCGACAGCAGATGAGTTCCTCTCGGACTATACATCGCTCTATGTAAGGGAGGAAATAGAAGCAGAAGCAGCAGTGCGCAATCTCCCGCCTTTCTGGGATTTTCTAAGAATTGTGGCATCAGAAAGCGGAGAGATAATCAACTACCAGAATGTTGCCTCCGACATAGGAATCAGCAGTGTAAGCGTAAAGGAATGGTATAGAATCCTCATCGACACCCTCATTGGATTCGAGGTGCCTCCATACAGGAAAACCATCAAAAGAAAGAGCAACGCAGCAAGCAAGTTCTACCTCTTTGATGTTGGCGTGACAAGGAAATTGCAGGACCTTGAGAAGATTGAAGAAGGAACAAAGGAGTTCGGTCGATACTTTGAAAACTATATTGCGATGGAAATAAGAAGCTGGCTGGACTACAACGGTATAGAAGAAGGTTTGAACTACTGGCATACGCTCGCAGGGCAGGAAGTGGACTTCATAGTGAAGGGGAAAGTCGCAATTGAGGTCAAAGCGACATCTAATGTCTCATCAAGGGACATGAAAGGTCTTAAAGCACTTATGGAGGAAGGTTTGATTTCAAAGTACATTGTGGTATCGAGAGGGGAATATCCGGAGCTCTTAGATAACAACATCCTCGTTCTGCCGTACAAGGAATTTCTTAAAGAACTGTGGGCGGGAACAATAGCCTGATATAGTCTTTAGTGAATCCTCCTTCTTCTCATAACACTTCAGGCTAATAGCACGGAATAATGGGGCAGATGTCGCTAGAGTCCAGGGGAATGAATATCATCAAACAGAGTCCCGTCTGAATGTAACAAAGTTGTTGATTATCGCTTCTTATCGTCCAAACCCCCAGTATCAGAATAGCAAGAAGCTTGAAAGCGGAAGAAGCACTTCACATTCCTTCAACCGCCCAGAGTGGAATATTTTTCATCCAACCCTGATCAATATAGTTTAATGTGGATAGCCGCAGTGCATACTCAGGCTTGAATTTTTCATAGTAGACTTTCAGGCTTTTTGATTTTGTATTCTCCTCCGCTTTGACTTCTATCGGGATTATGGAGCTTTTTTTCTGTATAAGAAAATCAGTCTCATAAACTGATTTATCTCCACTGTAGTAGTATGGAGTGTAAGGTGTTGAGGCTATCATCTCCTGGAGAACATATTCCTCTGCAAGTGCACCCTTGAATTCGACAAAAACATCATTGCCATTGATTATTGTATCTGCATCCAGTTCCGACTTCGCCGCAAGGAGCCCGATATCGAGCATGAAGATTTTGAAGGAAGTGAAATCGACATATGCGCGAAGTGGCAGTGCGGGTTTTGTTACTTTATGTACTTTATATATTAGACCGGCGTCAACAAGCCACTGGATTGCAATCTCGAACTCCTTCATTCTTGCTCCCTCCTTTATCTGGCCGAAGAAAAACTTTTTGTTTTCCTTTGCCAGCTGCATTGGAAGAGAAGCCCATACCATTCTGATTCTTGGAAGTTCCTCAACATCGACATGCTTTCCGAAGTCACCGTCATATTGACTTAGAATGGTATTCTGTATTTCCCTCACTTCGGCATAATCCCCTCTCAGAGAAAAAGCTTCGACGCACTCTGGCATTCCCCCTACGAAGAAGTAATTCTTCAGGTGTTCCAAATATCTATCTCTGAAATCCTTCAAAAGAGAATCATTTATGTTTGAAACAGCCTTGCCCAGTTCTTCCTCGCCCATTGCCCATAAGTATTCGGCAAAATCCATCGGATAAAGATTGAGCATATCGACCTTTCCCACAGGAAACGAGACACCTCTGTGTATTCTGACACCCAGAAGAGAGCCAGCCGCGCATATAAAATACTCCCGGGCATCCTCGCAGAAATACTTGAGTGACTCAAGAACTCTCGGAGCCTCCTGGATTTCATCAAATATCAAAAGAGTTTCATTCGGTTTTATAGATGTGTGATACTGCACCTCCAGGGCTTTGATTATACGCTCTGCATCATAATCAGGTTCAAAAAGTCCTGCTGCCTTTTTGTTGTTATAAAAGGAGATATACACACAGGAAGAAAAGCATGTCCTCCCGAATTCCTTCATGAGCCAGGTCTTCCCCGTTTGTCGCGCGCCCCATATAATCAACGGTTTTCTATCAGATTTTGACTTCCAGTCTATCAATTTAGCCATCAGTTTTCTTTTCATATATCCTATTATATCGGAAATTGTGTAATTATAAAGCACTTTTTCCGAGGAAAAAATGTAAGACTGCTACTTTTTTTCTGCTTTGGCTCAAGTGATAATCCCCTTTTTCATATTCACGCCTAAATATGAGAAAAGAAAGCAATATTCTCTCTGTCCACAACGCCGACTCTGACGTGCAGAGTTATTATCTCCATTCTCTTCAAATCACGAGATAGCCCAGGATGATAATGGCAACGCTGAATAACAGAACTAATGATGAAGCCGATGTCTTCTTACTCGACAGCCTCATGCTGTAGATCTTTATGGTTTTGCCTTTGTCTGGGCAGAGTGACTCTCCTTATATGCCTCAAGGAGTTTATACGTCAGGCCGATAAACATTAAGAGCAATAGTCCCGTATATAATCTCCGAAGAACGGCAGTGCCAGGGAGACATAAGCCTGTCGAATGGTAAGGAGGCCCCGCTTGATAAGTCTATCACGATACATCGAGTAGTTATCTTTCTTTTCCCCCATCAAAAGAAGTATTTCCTCCCGTTTATACTCTTCCTTTTCTGTCAGTAGTCTCAATAAGAATCTGTCGTTTTCCGATAGCTTTTTCCATATTTTCTCATAGGAGGATGCAAAGAGTTCCGCTTTAAGAGCGGAGACGATATCATCCAGATCTTCGTCTTCCTTCTTCTTGAAATAGAGTACGCCGAGTGTCTGGAAAGCATATGCATAACCCTTTGTAAGCAGGGCCATATCCTTTGCTGTCTTTATATCAAGAGAGAGCTTATCCTTATACATTTCTGCCATCCTTACGTAGCTCAATGGTTCGGTCATAATGGTTGTAGCTCGTCTGAAAAAAGTGAGATTTTTGATATTGCTCACTTCCAACAAGTTTTCATAGAGCCCCGTACATACCATATATACTGGATACGCCGCTCTCAGCCATCTACCGAATTCTGAAGCAAAGACCGTCATCTCCTTGCTCTTTGATACTTCATCTATTCCTATGAATATCTTCTTCCCCTTACGCCTCGCCTCATCAAGCATGTTATCAACTACAACAGAGATATCAGAGAGAGCGTCATCTTTCTCTGAGGAATAGCCGAAACTCCCCCCTGTTCCCAGTATGCTTGCAGAAATGCTGATACTCTTATTCTTACTTCTTTTTCCGAATCCTTCGTTATTGAGAGCGGAGGCAACTTGAGAGAGCATATCTCTTGCCGGGTTGATATCCATAACAATCCATCCGGCTTTGCTGTACTCCTCACTTCGCAATTTCTCCTCTATCTTTGCAAGAAGTACTGTTTTCCCGCTTCCACGGACACCCGTTATCTTATAGAGCGACTCACTAGGCCTCTCGTAACTGAAGTTTTCCAGTATTTCATCTGCCTTCTCTGTATCAATATATGTGTACTCAGGCATTTTGCTGAATGTTGTTGTGAAAGGATTCTGCATACTGTCCTCCAGATACCATGCTTTTGATTTATAACTTTTTATACTTTTTTAAATAATTTATACTTTTTTATACTTTTCATCAAGAATGCCCGGAGCGGAAGAATCACTCAATCCGCCCTCTCCATTATATGAATTGTTAAATAATGGATTCTTAATTGACAACATCCCGCCCTGTGGTATCTTGAATTTTAAGGCTGAAATAACGGTTGCACAGTTCACTTACCTTTTCGGGACTGTTGTTCACCTCCGCTAAGCGGCTTCAGCCACAAAATAAAAGGAGATTCAAAATGAAAAAACAGAAGCCTCAGGCTTCTCTGTCTGTCGAGAACATATACAGACTCGACGGCAGAGTTCCAATCGGGAAGGCCATTCCTTTCGGCCTTCAGCATGTCCTCGCCATGTTCGTATCGAATGTCGCACCGATTATCCTGATTGCAGGGGTTGCACAGTATAACGGAGTCGCATTCACCGATGTCGACAAGGCATATCTTATCCAGGCAGCAATGATTATCGCGGGAATCGGTACCCTCCTGCAGCTTTATCCTGTCCTCCATATAGGGTCAAGGCTCCCTGTCGTAATGGGGGTAAGCTTCACGTTTCTCGCTGCAATGCAAACTATAGCTGCAGTAGACTACGGCTATATGATAGGAGCAGTCATCATAGGTGGCTGTATAGAAGGATGCCTGGGCCTCACAGCAAGGTACTGGAGGCGCTTCATTGCCCCCATAGTCTCAGCATGTGTTGTAGCTTCAATAGGCTTCAGTGTTCTAAGTGTAGGTATAAGCTCGTTCTGTTCCTCCTCGGCCTATCCTGACGGCTCGTGGCAGAACCTCGTAGTTGCAACAATAACACTTATTGCTTGTCTTGTTTTCAATGCCAGGGCAAAAGGATTCTGGAAACAGCTTTACGTCCTCTTCGGTCTTATCGTCGGATATATTGTCTCGCTTTTCTTCCATATGGTGGATTTTAGTGAAGTTGGGAAAACAATTTCCGAAATGGGTGTTGTCTCAATGCCACGTCTATTCTACTACACGCCGAAGTTCCGTCTCGGAGATATCATATCGGTCACGCTTGTATTCCTTGTTTCTGCAACAGAAACTATTGGTGATACCACTGCAACATGTACCGGAGGGCTCGGACGAGACATAACAGAGGAGGAGATTTCTGGCTCCCTCTGCTGTGACGGTTTCATATCTGCAGTATCGGGGGGTGTTTTCGGCTGCTCCCCTATCACATCCTTCAGCCAGAACGTCGGGCTTATCGCAATGACGAAGGTCGTCAACCGCTACACTATCATGTACGGCGCTCTCATACTCATAATCGCAGGGCTCTTTCCTCCTGTAGGTGCAATTCTCTCAACGCTTCCGTCATGCGTTCTCGGAGGATGTACAGTTATCATGTTCGGCGCAATTATCGTAAGCGGTATCACAATGATTGCGGACTGCGGTTTCAGCCAGAGGAATATGCTCATAGTTGCAACAAGTTTCTGTGTAGGTATCGGAATAACACAGGTTCCGGCATTCTTTGCCTACATGCCTCAGCTCATTAAAGATATATTCCAGAACAACATGGTGGCAGGCGTCTTTGTTGTGGCCCTCATACTCTCTCTGACACTACCGGACGAGAAGAAGAAAGATATCGAATGCGACTGAGTCTTGTTTGAAAAGGAAATAGGAAACAAAAGACTCTTATCGTCATGGAGGGGGAAACCCCTCCTTATATTGAGATTTAACTTCCCATAGATATAAACCTTCGCAACCCCAGGAATCGAAGAGTGTGATAAGCCGCCCCTCACGCTTTTCTTGGATTTCTGCTTTCTCCTCTTGTTGTTGTTAAAGTCTCCCGTATTGACATGATTGACTCTTATTTGATTAAGTTATAATAATTATATTAGCTTAACAATAGGAGTTTATTATGGACCTTAGAAAAACACTTGATACCTTTTATTACAGCGCTGCGCTCTGTGATTTAAAGCTTATGAACAAAGAGTTTGTAGACAAGAACATCACCTACAACAGCCTATTGTACATCGAGCTCATTTACACTATGAACGGCACGTGTACAGCAACTAAGCTGGCGAAGCTACTCAATGTTTCAAAACCCGGTGTGACGTTGAAGCTCAATGAACTCTTGAAGCAGGGATTAATCTCGAAAACACCAGACCCCAATGACAAACGTAAAATCTATTTGACGGTGAATGAAGAAGCCATCCCTCAATATAAAGTATTCCGCCATCAGGACAATGAGGCAATTAAACGCCTTACCGAGTCCTTTACGCCTCAGGAAATCGAAAAGTTCTGTCAGATGCTTGATACCATCTCCCAGATTAACTTTGAGGATATCAACGGAGATTAATCTATGTCGGAGAGAAAGAACAGCTTTTTAACTGGCCCTATCCTGCCTTCCCTTCTAAAGTTCGCCGTCCCCGTTTTGTTATCGCTGGTACTCCAGGCACTATATGGCGCCGTAGACCTCTGGGCAGTGGGTAAATTCGGCACCACTGCCGATATCTCGGCAGTATCTACAGGAAGTCAGACAATGCAGATTGTCACCGGAATGGTGACTGGGCTTTCAATGGGAACAACAATACTCCTGGGTCATCATATCGGGCAGAAGAATAACGAAGGAGCCGCATTTACTGTCGGCACAAGCATCAAGGTCTTCGGCATTCTCGGCATTGTTCTCAATGTAGTAATGGTAGTAGTGGTCAAGCCCGTTGCGCATTTGATGAATGCTCCCGAGGAGGCTTTCAAACAAACTGTTCAATACATCCAGATCTGTGGGGGTGGTAGCTTATGTATCGTCGCCTATAACCTTTTGAGTGCTGTCTTCAGAGGCCTTGGAGACTCGCGCTCTCCACTTATCTTTGTATCGATTGCATCGGTAATCAACATCGTTGGCGATATCACCCTCATTGAAGGCTTCAAGATGGGAGCAAGTGGTGCTGCCATTGCAACCGTGGCGGCACAGGCTTTAAGTGT
>CAVJEL010000091.1:0-7677 GCA_963648635.1 Ruminococcus intestinalis | reverse complement strand
AGTCCCATGAGCTAGAGGATGAGATTAGAAAGAAACTAGGGGCGATTGGGTATGAAATTTGAAACTGTGAGAATTGCTGACCTAATTGCAGAGATATCCATGGGGCCATTTGGTTCAAATATTAAAGTGGAATGCTTTATTGATGAAGGCATTCCTGTATTAAATGGTAGTAATCTGGATGGTTTTGTGCTTAAGGAAGATTCGTTTCGATATGTCACAGAAGAAAAGGCGAACTCTCTGGGAAAAGCAAATGCACACAGAGGGGATGTGGTAATTACTCATCGAGGTACTTTAGGACAAATAGTATTTATTCCTCAAGATTCTCTCCACGATAGGTATGTAATTTCACAGAGCCAGTTTCGTGTGAGATGTAATAATAGAATTTTGCCGGAATACCTCGTTTATTATTTCCATACACGAATTGGACAATATAAACTTCTTTCAAATGTATCACAGGTAGGTGTTCCTGCATTAGCACGAGCCTCTACAACTTTTCAATCAATTGAGATTGAAGTTCCTGACATAGCGAATCAGAAGAAAATAATTGATTTGCTGGAAACAATAAGACGAAAAATCCAAGTAAATGATGATGTAAACAAGAATTTACTTCATCAAGCTCAAGCCTTATACCGCTCTTGGTTTGTTGACTACGATCCATTTAATGGTATTAGACCAATTGATTGGATAGATGGAACAGTTGATGATCTTGGTTCTGAGATTATATGTGGTAAAACACCTTCAACAAAGAAAAAGGAATATTATGGTGGTGATGTACCGTTTATAACAATTCCAGATATGCATGGGTGTGTTTACAACGTATCTACCGAACGTTATCTTTCAGCTACCGGAGTTGCTTCTCAATCAAAGAAAACACTCCCGCCCAACTCAGTATGCGTAAGCTGTATAGGAACAGCTGGGCTCGTTACTCTTGTATCGGAAGAGAGTCAAACTAACCAGCAGATCAACTCAATAGTTCCCAAAGAAGGTATTTCGGCATATTACATCTATTTACTGATGCAGACACTTTCTGAGACCATCAACAAGTTAGGGCAAAGCGGAAGCACAATTGTCAATTTAAACAAAACGCAGTTCGGCAAAATACAAGTATCCATCCCTGCCCGACAAGTGTTAAGTGATTTTGATTCATTATGTAACCCGCTATTTGAAATGATTCTCTCAAATCAAAAAGAAAGCATTAAACTTGCAGAATTAAGAGATGTCTTTCTGCCAAAAATCATGTCCGGTGAGATCAATGTTTCCAACCTTGATATTTAAGCCGCTAAATTCTTGTTTAATGAGAGATGAGAATATGGGATGGAAGATGAGGATGGTGGGGCTGAAAATGAAACCGAGAACAGTGGGACGAGTTGATGCTGTTATGATATAATCTTGAGATAAGGAGTGGATGGATTATGGCAGGGTTTTATGCCGAGGCAGACTATGAGAATTCAGTAGTAGAGCTGTTTCAGAATATGGGGTATCGGTATATCTATGCTCCTGAGTTGGAGCGTGATTTCAAAAGCCCTCTATATGAAGAAGAGCTCGACAAGGCACTGCACCGCCTGAATCCGACTATGCCGGAGGATGCGATTGCAGATGCCAAGTATAAGCTGAAGAACTTTGAGAATGCCGAACTAGTGCAGAAAAATGCCCTTTTCATGGATTATCTGCAGCATGGTGTTGAAGTGCGTTACTTTGTCAAAGGCGAAGAACGCTCAGGGCTAGTCTATCTTGTGGATTACTATAACCCCGACAACAACTCCTTTATCGTTGCCAATCAATGGACGTTCGTAGAAAACAGCAATAAGCGCCCCGATATCCTCCTGTTCTTAAACGGTATGCCTGTGGTGCTGATAGAATTGAAATCGCCGTCCCGTGAGGAAACCGATGCATCGGAGGCATATTCACAGATTCGGAATTACATGCATGAGATTCCATCCATGTTTATCTACAACTGTATCTGTGTCATGAGTGACCTTATGACATCCAAAGCGGGAACGATTACATCCGGCGAAGATAGATTCATGGAATGGAAGACAAAGGACGGCAGCTACGAGAATACTCAGTACGCTCAGTTCGATACATTCTTTGAGGGTATCTTTGAAAAGGAGCGTCTGCTTGATATCATAAAGAACTTCATTTGCTTCTCCAATGAAGGTACAGAACTTTTCAAGATTCTTGCAGGCTATCATCAATATTTTGCTGTCAATAAGGCTATAGCTTCTACCAAACATGCTACGAAGACTGACGGTAAGGGTGGCGTGTTCTGGCATACGCAGGGCAGCGGAAAATCCTTGTCGATGGTTTTCTATGCGCATCTTCTGCAGGAGGCTCTTGATAGTCCTACCATTGTGGTAATCACAGACCGTAATGATCTGGATGATCAGCTCTATGGGCAGTTTGTAAAGTGTAAGGACTTTCTGCGTCAGGAGCCTGTTCATGCTGAGAGTCGCGCACATTTGAAGAAGCTTTTGGACGGCAGGAAAGCTAACGGTATCATATTCACAACGATGCAGAAGTTCGAGGAGTCCTTCGATTGTCTGTCAGAACGCAGGAATATCGTTGTCATGGCAGATGAGGCACACCGCAGCCAGTACGGTTTGGCGGAAAAGGTCGATTCCAGGACAGGGGAAATCAAAATCGGTTCTGCCCGTATCATACGTAATGCTCTCCCGAATGCAACCTTTATCGGTTTTACAGGTACACCTATCTCCTTGAAAGACCGCAATACCCGTGAGGTCTTCGGTGACTATATCGATATCTACGATATGACACAGGCTGTGGAGGATGGCGCCACTAGGCCTGTATATTATGAGAGCCGTGTTATCAAGCTGAAACTGGACGAGGAGACGCTGAAGCTCATTGACCAGGAATACGATATCATGGCAAATAATGCAGATCCTATGGTCATTGAGAGAAGCAAGAAGGAACTGGGCCAGATGGAAGCTATTCTCGGCAATGAGAAGACCATCAACTCTCTTGTCGACGATATCCTGACACACTATGAAAACTATCGTGCGGGGCTGCTGACCGGCAAGGCGATGATTGTGGCGTATTCGCGTCCGATTGCCATGAAGATTTATGAGCGTATCCTTGAACTTCGTCCGTCCTGGACGGAGAAGGTTGCCGTCGTCATGACAGGCAGCAACAAGGATCCGGAAGAATGGAATAAAATCATCGGTAATAAGCACAATAAGGAAGAGAAGGCAAAACAGTTCAAAGACAATGACAGCTCGCTCAAGATAGCAATTGTTGTAGATATGTGGCTGACGGGATTTGATGTTCCGTCCCTGGCTACCATGTATGTTTATAAGCCTATGAAGGGACATAACCTGATGCAGGCTATTGCGAGGGTCAATCGTGTGTTCGGCAACAAGGAAGGCGGCCTTGTTGTGGATTATGTGGGGATTGCATCTGCTCTTAAAGAGGCGATGAATGACTACACCGCCCGTGATAAGAAGAACTATGGAGATATGGATGTTGCAAAGGTTGCTTATCCGAAATTCCTTGAGAAGTTGTCAATCTGCCGTGATCTGTTCCACGGATACGATTATTCCAAGTTCATCAATGGCACGGACCTTGAACGCTCGAGGGCAATCAGCGGGGCTGTGAACTTCATTGTTGGTGTAGATAAAGAACACGAGCGTGAGAGCTTCCTGAAGGAAGGGCTGCTACTGGGCCAGGCATTGTCCCTCTGTTCTTCAATGGTCGATAAAGATATGCGAGTGGAGGCTGCGTTCTTTGAATCTGTGAGGGTTCTTGTCACGAGGCTTATGAATCAAGGCGAAGGGAAGAAGATATCCCTCCCGGAAATGAATGCCCGGATTAACGAGCTCTTGAAAGCAAGCGTGCAGAGCGAGGGCGTGATTAACCTTTTCTCCGATGTAGACAGGGAGTTCTCACTCTTTGATCCGAAATTCCTGGAAGAAATCTCCAAAATGAAGGAGAAGAACCTCTCTGTAGAACTCTTGAAAAAGCTGATTAAGGAGCAGGTTCAGATTTATCGCCATACGAATGTTGTAAAAGCAGAGAAGTTCAGCGAAATCATTCAGAGAGTAATGAATTCATATCTCAACGGAATGCTGACTAATGAAGAGGTCATTGAAGAGCTATTGAATCTCGCAAAGCAGATTGCCACGGCTAATAAAGAAGGAGAGAAGCTCGGATTAACATCGGAAGAGCTTGCATTCTACGATGCATTAACTAAGCCTCAGGCAATTAAGGATTTTTATAAGAACGAAGAGTTGATTGCCCTCACCAAGGAACTGACAGATACACTACGTAAAAATCGGACAATCGACTGGCAGAAACGTGACTCGGCAAGAGCGAGGATGCGCATTATGATAAAACGTCTGCTCAAAAGTCATCGTTATCCGCCGGAAGGCAGGGATGATGCCGTGGAAACTATTATGACTCAGTGTGAGCTCTGGGCAGATAATAATGATATGGAACAGCCTGAATACAGCACAACGAAGTATTCCTACCATCCTGAGGAATATCTGGGTATGGTTGCTGAAGAATCAACTCCGTATGGGAAATAGGGTCGGCTCATTATCTGATAAAACTACCAAAGCCCGAAATGAGGGAATTGAAGTTTTCCCCATTGGCTTTTGAGGCATTATGAGGTGCCGTCTTCACAAGAGAAAATAGGAAAATAGCGTTTTTCATTTGTATAATTCTATCCTAAATAAGAGAATGCAGAACAAAACTTAAAAAATTTAAAAATTTTTGAAAAAATTGGTTTACATTCTTTTTCAATGTGAGTATATTCTCTGTCAGAAATCGAAAAATGATAATCGTTCGGTTTCAGTAACCTCCTTTTGTTCCCCACGTATGGTTTCCTCCTTTTTGCCATGTGGGGTTTTTTATTGTCCTTTTTTCAGGTATCTTATTCATGCTGGAGGAAGACAATGACAAGTTTTGTTTTATGCGGGACAGGCTGGAGGAGCCTTTTCTTTGTCCGTATAGCATCGGCCCTGAATGATGAATTTAAAATTGCGTCAATCTACACGCACCGCGAAGATAAAGTAGCTGCACTGAGAGAGGAAGGCTATCAGGCATTCCTTTCACTCGACGAAGCTCTTGCCACCAGTCACGATGCGGTGATTGTTGCCTCCGGAGAGAGGGACTTCTATCCACTATTGAAAGAACTTGAGAAAAGAGGAGAGACTATCTTGAGTGAAACTACATTCTCTTCTCTATCGCCCTCTGAGATGGATGATGTGGCGCACATTTCGGGATTTACACTCGAGCAATATTGGCATACACCACTTTATGCCTCGATTAAGAAGGCACTTCCTAAAATCGGCAAAGTCGATAGCGTATATCTTTCGGCGCTCCATAATCATCACGCAGCATCGATTATGAGGGGAGTTTTCCCGTCCCTCGAGATAAATGATGTAAGAAGACTCCTCGATACCTCTTCAAGGTGCCTCAAGACAGGAAGCCGCAAAGGACTCGAGAGAGGAGGTGAGATGGAGGATTATACACGTAAGATTACCTCTGTCGAGTTCAAGAGTGGCGAAGTTTTTATTACGGACTTCTCGTCCAATCAATACCACAGCTACATAATACCGTCGAGGATTGAGATTAGGGGAGAAAGGGGCGTTATAACCGAGAGAGGTGTGACGTATATATCGTCAGAGGGCTATCCCGTGAGGGAGGACTTCGTCTTTTATCGCGAGGAGAGTAAACTCAATCACACACCAACGCTTTCTCATGTTACACTCGGGGGAGAAGTAGTATTCAAAAACGATTTCTACCCACTCCCGTTTTCCGACGACGAGATAGCAATTGCCTCAATGCTGAGGGAATTTTCGAAAGGGGAACTGGACTACTCAATCGCCGAGGGCGTTGAGGACGCAAGAATAGGGAATCTGTTTTAGAGGAGAAGAAGAAAATGGAAAGTAAAACATACGACTACAACTATGTTCCGTCATATATTGTCCGCGCATGGGCAGACGAGAACGATATTGTGAAATACAACACTGCATTCGAAGAGGAAATTTATGTCGCTCATGTCGAGGATATGTATCTGGAGGAGATGACAAATGAACGGGATATCGACCCGGAGGGCTTCGATTACTTTACATTGCGTCCTCTTGTCGAGGCGATGCTAAGTCTTTCGAAGGGTGACACTTCTCCCTTTGAAAACGATTTGTTTGATGTCACAGTCTTTTTGATGTTTGCCTACTATACAAACCCCTACGGCTACGGTCGCTTCTCGTCCTATTTAAAGGAAGAAATCATGAAAAGGGGTATTGAATATCTTTCTCCTGAGGAGGGTGAGGAGATATCTGAAATAGTGAGAGCAAAACTCAGCGAGACAAGGGATGTAGTTGACCTCCTTAAAATGCAGACTCAGGCATTTTTGATGGCGCCTTATATCATGGACCTCAAACCCGTACTAGTTAAAGCAGATCCTGGGATGGGATTTTTCCTTTCCGCTTCTCCTCTTTTCTTCGGTAATCCCTATAATCCCGCTGTCTTTAACGATATTATCGAGCCATATACAAGAAGGGGCGGAGTCTTCTTCATGCCGCTATCCCCCTCATATGCCATCTGTCTTTTCGACCGCACCGTCTACAAGACGAATGAGACTGAGGGCCGTGTTGTTCTTTCAGAGGAAGATACAAAGCTTATAAATAGCTACCTCATTAACCTCGCGGACGATGTTTGCTATACATGCTCTGACGAGGAATATTTAGCCTTCAAGAAGGAGAAATACACTGGAGAGTATGAGGTTGGAGCATTCAAAGCACCATTTCTAAAATTGAAGAACAAGCTTCCGGAAGATATGGATGAGAAGAGGGAGCTTTCCTCTCTTATGGCAAGCTATGACGAGGAGGCTTTTTCCTCTCTGGAAGATGAGAAGGACGTCCCCGTAGACTTCCACCGTAAGCGTATGGATTACGTTTATTCAATCCTGGGAAAGAAAGCCTGATTAAAGGTACGTATCTTCTTCGCTCTTCTTTCTTACCATGAAGAAGGAGAGCAGGAAGAGGACGACGATGAATGCCAGGAAATAGAGAGCGCTCTCTTCTGTGTTAACGGAGCAGAGAAAGTCATATGTTCCGTGAAGGAGAATAGGACAAAGGAGTGACAGCACTCTCGATACGACAGCGAGTCCTCTGTCGCCCTCGAGGTCATGTCTCTTCTCCTTGCCGTACCATACACCCATGAAGACGCCGAATGAACAGTGTCCGGGGATAGCTGTGACGGCACGTGTAAGTGCAACCGAGAGGCCGAAGCGGAAGACGTAGAGTATGTTCTCCCAAAGTGCAAATCCCAGTGAGACAGCCACGGCATATACTACGGCATCATATTGGCAGTTGAATTCGAAGCTGTTGTATGTACGCTTTCTCAATAGAAGGTACTTCGAGCCTTCCTCACTCACTGCGACAACTACATAGTACATAAGAATGTTGTAGATTAAAGATTCTGGAGCGTAGTAGAGTGAGAGGACATAGGTTCCAAGTTCCTCCAGTACCATAGCAATTACAGTTGAGAATATTCCCGATACTATAAGTAGAAGTATGAATATTGGATTCTCTTTCTCAAGCTTATCTGCCTTATATACCTTGATAAGCAGGAATATAGCTGGAATTACGGCTGAAAGTACGAGTATGGTTCTCGGGAGAAGTAAGAAATATAAAAGCATTGAATTGTCCTCTATCT